>JAISRP010000297.1 GCA_031273585.1 Synergistaceae bacterium | reverse complement strand
TTCGAGGCTCCGAACACCGTCTCGGTTATCTCGAACATGTTCGATATCTGACCCACCGCGATGTCGTCCGTGATGCCGAAGTGCTTCGTGCAGGTTCCGCAGACGAGCACCGTCACCCCGTCGGACTCCAGCTCCTTCAGTGTCTCGGCGGACGTCTCGCCGGAGAGAGCCAGTTTTACCCCGTCGTTCATGAGGGCAATGGCGCGCGGCCTGGGGCGCCGCGACCCTATCGTGCCCAGGAACGACTTCATCAGAACCTCGCCAAGTCCGTCCGACTGAGCGCCTATGTTGCTGGACAGGATCAGGTAGGCGTAGTCGGACCTCTTCGGACCGGCCTCGGGGGCGGGGCCGGCCTCCTCGCGCCTCTCTGTCCCCTCCGGCAACACAGCCTCGATCCTGGTAACGCCGTCCGCGTCGGTACGGCTCACCCTGTAGCCCGCGTTTTCAAGAAAACGCCTGACGTTCAGCGCCGAGACCTCGTTGTCGACTATGACCGCCAGCTCCCTCTCCCCCGCCTCAGTAGCCTCGCGGGTCATCATCACTGGTTTTGGGCATAACTGCCCTTTTGCATCGACTATCTTCATTATAAAATCCTCCAGTCCTCGGAATGGGATGTGGGTACTCTCCACGAACAGGCCTCCCGGGGTTGCCCGTTCTCGATGAGACTATACAGGAAATAATCCTGGAAATGACATCACAACTTATGATATAATAAAAAAATGTGTCGAGCGGCATAGGAGTTGAAAAAATGCAGGCGAATAACGAAAAACAGTTTATGATAAACGAGGGAATCCCCCGTTTGCTGATGCGGTTTGCCGGCCCCGCCCTCGTGGGGATGCTGGCAAACGCGCTGTACAACATAGTGGACAGGATCTTCGTCGGGCACGCCACCGGCGCGCTCGGGATAGCAGCGATAGCAGTGTCGTTCCCCTGTATGCTGCTGTTCATATCGGTTGGTTTTCTGGTGGGAACCGGATCGGCGTCGAGAATATCCATCCTGATGGGAGAACGCCGCATTTCGAGGGCCGAGCAGACGCTGGGCAACGCCCTGTCCCTGGCCCTGATCCTGGGGCTTGCTCTGTGGTTCGGGAGCCGCCTGATGTTCGGGCACATACTGAGGCTCTCGGGCGCGAGCGACACCGTATACCCTATGGCCTCCAGCTACCTCTCGACGGTGCTCTTCGGGGTCGTCTTCTCGATAGTGAGCTTCACCCTGTCCGCCCAGATAAGGGCCTGCGGCAGCCCGGTTTACGCAATGGGCAGTCAGATCGTCGGGGCTGCCGTCAACATCGTACTGGACGCGCTGCTGGTCCTGCGCTTTGAAATGGGCGTCGAGGGCGCCGCGATCGCCACCGTGATAAGCCAGGCGATCTCCGCTGTATGGGCGATCTCGTACTTCTGGCTCCCCCGCGCCGCGCTCAGGCTGCGCGCGCGCTACATGCTGCAGTTGGACAGGGGGACGATCGCCAGAATCTTCGTGGTGGGCGTGCCGTCGTGCCTCGTGAACCTGAACTTCGTGCTCGTTCACGGCATGATAACCTACACGTCCAACAAGTACGGAGGGGACCTAGCGGTATCCGCCACCGGCATATTCGTGAGCCTCGACTCGCTGCTCTTCATGCCCGCCGTCGCCATAGCCGATGCGTGCCAGCCCATAGTCGGCTACAACTACGGCGCAGGGAGAATAGAGAGGGCGATAGCGGCGGCCAGGACCGGGATGTTCGTCACGACCGCGTTTTATATCGCGAGCTTTATAGCGATCATGTCCGGCGCTGAGTTCCTCGTCATGATGTTCAACTCGACCGACGAGGAGTTAATAACGACGACAGCCAGGGCCATACGATTCGGGAACGCCTGCATTCCAGTGATGGGCGTATCGCTGGTGGCGTCCTCCTTTCTTCAGGGACTCGGGATGGGGCGCGAGGGCATGATGCTGGCGATTATAAAGTTCGGGGTCTTCCTGTGGATCCCGCTTCTCATCCTGCCGCAGCACTTCGGGGTATACGGAACCTGGGGCAGCTTCCCGATATCAGACGCGAGCGGCGCCGTCGCCTCCGGGCTCTTCATGCTTCACGCCATAAAGAAGACGCGAGACAAGCTTGCACCGGCGCAAATCCCAAATCCGTGAACAGGAGCTTGGGCGGAGTCTCAGGGTCCCGCTTGTGGGTTGGAGAATTTCGTTGCTACAGGAGCTCGAGGGGGCAATTGACTTTTCAATCGGCCTATGATATGGTTTTGATCATTCAGAATATTTTTTGGAAAGGAGGGACTCGGATGAGGCGTTATGGGTATACTTGACGCTTAGGAGAAAGTGCACGGGATGCATGCCATAACGGGATTCTTTCTATTAAGAGAGATCCGCTTGTTCGGGTTGCGCCGCCAGAAAACTAACTCGTACCATCTCCCTTCACCGAGGCCGCCCGGGCGTGGTCTTTTTTAAAAAAATCCCTGCATCCTTTTTCTTTCCGCACGTCGAGGATTCTTGTTTTTCGACGTGCAATATAGTGATGGAGGATTTTCCGTGTCAAAAATTATCGTGGAGTTCATCAATACCTGTCCGTGCTGCGACTCGCATGCGCGTGCCGTGGAAGAAATCGCGGGACAATA
>JAISRP010000201.1 GCA_031273585.1 Synergistaceae bacterium | reverse complement strand
AAAAAAACTTATTGGAGGTCCAGGAGGCACTGCCTCCTGGCGGGGTTTGGGGCGGCGCCCCAAGGTCCTGCCCGTGGTTTTGTGATCACTTTTTTTATATTTATAGGGGGGGGAGTCGTCATGGACACAAGGGATGCCGTACATCGGCTGATACAGGAATCGGACGGGCTTCTCCGGCTTCGTCCCGCGTGGGTGTCGCGAATTTTCCTGCCGCCCGGCAAGAGGCTCGGGCTGCCGGACGAGGCTTACGACGCCGGCGAGCGTGGGTACATCACCGAGCGGTGGATAGCATCGACTACGGAGGCTGAAAACCCCATACTCACGCCGAACGAGGGGCTGAGTTATCTGGACGTGCCATCGGGACCGGACATCACGCTGAGGGACGCGGTCCAGGCCGCGCCCGACCTCATAATGGGCGAGGATTACGCCTCCGCTCACAGCGGGCTTGGCCGCCTGCCAAAATTCTTCGACAACGCAGACAGGCTGCCGTTCCACATCCACCAGAGACAGGAGGACGCGGTAAAAATCGGCAAGAAGCCGAAGGAGGAGTCGTACTACTTCCCCCCAAACGTACCGATGGGGCCCCACCCCGAGACGTTCTTCGGCCTGCACCCCTATATCGTGAGGGAGAACAGGAGGGACATCGTTGTTCGCCTGCTGGAGGATTGGGAGCACAGCGACAGGTTCCTCGCCCTGTCCCGCGCGTACCTGAACGTGCCGGACGACGGGTTTCACCTGCCTGCAGGAATACTGCACGCGCCGGGAAGCGCGCTCACGATAGAGCTTCAGGAGGACTCCGACGTGTCGGCCATGTTCCAGGGCAGGCTCGCGCACACGTTGTTGGACAAGGGGGCGCTGATCAGGGACGTCCCGCCGGAGGAGCTGGCGCGGAAGGGGATGATGGCGCTGGTCGATCAGCTCGACTGGGAGGCAAACGGGGACCCGTACTTCTACGAGAATCACCACACGCCGCCAGTGCCGGTCGAGGGGCGCATGACCGGGGCCAGCGAGGAGTGGTGGATATTTTACAACACGACGAAGTACAGCGGGACGAAGCTCATAGTTCGTCCCGGAGGTTCGTGCGAGTTCGCCGACAAGGGCGCCTACAACATCCTGGTCTGGGATGGCAGGGGCGAGGTCGGCGGACTGCCGGTCCGCGGACGGGACAGCTCGGCGGACGAGATCATGGTGACGGCGGGCCGCGCCGGACGCGGCGTTAAAGTCGTAAATACCGGCGGGGAGGACCTCATGCTGATAAAGTTCTTCGGCCCCGACATAAACGACGACGCGCCGGTCCTGAAAAAATACCAGTAACGAGGACAAGATGGAGGACTGACGATTTGAGGAAACTCGCGGTATTCGACATAGACGGCACGCTTCACTGGACTGAGGTGATGTCGCGTGAGGTCTACGGGACTGTCATGCCCATGTTCGGGCTCGAGCCGCCGACTGATGAGACGCTGTTTTCCACCTACGGCTGCACGAGCGATAAGATACTCGACATACTCGGCATAGAGAGGTTCCCCGACCTGAGGGAGGCGTTCCTGAGGGAGCTCGAGGCGGAGGAGGTCCGGCAGATGCCGCTCGTCGGAAAGTGCTACGAGGGGGCGATCGAGACGCTTCGGCTCCTCCGGGACGACCGCGTCGAGGCCGCGCTCTGTTCCATGTGCCCGACGGTGTATATGGACGCTTTCGCGGACAGCTTCGGGATCGGCGAGCTCATAAGATACAGGCGCGACGAGTCGGACGGGAGCGACAAGGGAAAACTTCTCGAGTCGCTGATCGTGGAGAGCAGCGCGGACCGCGCCGTCATGGTCGGAGACAGGCATTTTGACATCGAGGCGGCCAGGTTCTGCGGCGTCCCGTTCATCGGCTGCACGTACGGATATGCGCCCGATGAGATAAAAGGGGCGGACATAGCGGTGCGGACGGCGAAGGAGCTGTACGCTGCCATCACTGACCTGATGGAGCGGTGAGGGCGGACGCCGGCATACCGCACAGGGGAGGAAATTCGAGTGATTAAAAGGGTCATCTGCGCAGGGGATATACTCTACGACTTCATCTCCACGGAGAAGGGACAGGGGCTAGCCGGTTCGACCCTGTTCGAGAAGAAGCAGGGAGGTTCGCCCTTCAACATCGCGATAGGCCTCGCCCGCCTTGGCGTGCCGGTCGGCTTCCTCGTGAAGATAGGGGACGACGAGTTTGGCGCGGCACTGAAGGACTTCCTGGCCGCAGAGGGCGTCGACTCCGACGTCATAGTGGACGGCCCGGGGCGCGGCACCACCTTGGCGATGGCGGCGGTCGACCGCGAGGGAAAGGTCGAGTTCCGGTTCTACAGGGAGAACTCGGCCGACATATCGCTCACCGCCGACGAGATCCCGCCCCTGGACGCAGCCCGGACATCCGCCATAATGCTGGGTTCCATCGCTATCGCGGACAATCCGGTCGGAGAGGCGCTCATCGGCGTGTACGAGAACATGCGCGAGCGCGGAGTCCTGACCGCGCTCGACCCGAACGTGCGCCCTCTCTACGTCGACAGCAGGCCGATCTACAGGGAGCGGGTGACGAGGCTGATGAGGGACGCCGACGTTCTCAAACTCAGCGACGACGACCTCTTCTGGCTAGCCGGCTCCGGCAGCCGGTCGGTAGACGAAAACCTCGCGAGGATCCAGTACAACAAATCGGGCCTGGTGATAGTGACGGAGGGGAGCGGCGGCGCAAGAGCCCTGTGGCGCGGCGGCGAGATCAGAGTCCCCGGCTATCGCGTCGAGGTGGCAGAGACGACTGGGTGCGGAGACGCGTTCATGGCCGGCATCCTGTCAAAACTCGCCCCGCTGGGCAGGACGGGCGTCATGAACATAGGTCCCGACTTACTTCGCGAGACAGTTAAATGGGCTAACGCATGCGCCGCCATGGTAGCCACTCGCTACGGCGCGGCCTCGTCAATGCCCAGGGCATCAGAGGTCGAGGATTTCATGAGAAAATTTTAAGCGAGACGAAAATCAGGGTCAAGACCGTGGGCGCCGCCCACGCCCGCCAGGGAGCCAG
>JAISRP010000091.1 GCA_031273585.1 Synergistaceae bacterium | reverse complement strand
ATGAAAAATTTTTATATGAGTATCATGTCGCGGGCTTGGATGCCCACACCACGCCTAGCCTCGCCCGATCCCGGCCAGGACTGCAGTCCCCAAAAACCTATAATTTCGCGCCGCAGCTCATAAAGCCGCCTCAGTCAGAAGTCATCACGCCCCTCCGACCGGGGAACTCCGCCCGGAAACCATTGATTATTCAAGCGCGCCGAACGCGCGTTTGAACATGAGACCGGGCCGGACGACCCGATTATTCTTAATTTCACGCCAAGGTGGAATTTGTGAGAAAATGGCGGATTATTGGGAACGGCTGCGGTCATGACGATGCCTCGTTTTCTCAATAATCCGTTATAAGAGTGCAATCCGTTACAGATATTATCGGCCCCGATATGCCATGCCTTTAATCACGGACACTATCTGAGGTCGCAACGGTGAGCGGGAAAAAATATAGAAAAAAAGAGACGGGGGTTCGGGGGACTGGTCCCCCGACGGGCGTGAGCAGAGCCCACGGTCTTATATGGCAATTTAACATTAGAATCCTAAAGGGTAAAGATTGAAAACCTTTGTTATCACCGCAACCGCCATCGGCAAAATTCCACGCGGTTTATTCAATCGGCCATACCTGAAGATTCAGGCTTGACGGCGCGAGCCGCGCTAAATTACATGTCGCCCGCCTTCGCACCGCCCTTCATCCTGTGAATTTTCACCCGGATGGTCGAGCCGGGTCTTTCCGGGTGGTGAGTAGAGAAGTACACGGCTATCTCTCCCGGCGTGCCGCCATCCGCGATCAGCCTCCGGAGGGAGGACTCCTCCTGCTCGGTCCACCTGGACGCGGTGTGCGGGCGGTGGCGCGGCGGCAGGCCGTACCCCTTGACGAGCCTCGTCAGAGTGGCCAATCCCACGCCGAGGATCTTCGACATCGCCTCTTTTTTCATCCCGGACGCCCAGAGGCTCTCGATCCATTTCCGCCGGCAGTCGCCCCTCGCCCAGTGGATGATATCCCAAGGCCTTTTCAATATCGTTGGAACCACGAGCCAAGCGTTGACCTTCCGGGGATCGACGCAAACGGGGATCAGGAAATCCACGCCCTCATGCCTCCCGGCGTAAAGCGGAGCGATGCGGCCGTTCCATCTCGAATACCCCAGCAGGCGCCGCCGCTCGCGCTGGAGGAGGCCGTTGATTATCTCCCTTACACGCCTAGCGGACTCGGCTCCCGACACCCTCTCCCTGAATCTGGCGACGGCGTGCGGGGGAATGTAAAACGGACATTCAAACATCTGAGTCATGCCATAAAACCGGCCTCCAGCGGCGAGTCGGGCCTTCGGTCAAGCTATTTTGCTATCTTCAGTATTTCAACTATATCCGCATTTGTGAGGGGGACGAGGTTGCCGACGATGCGCTTTTCCGGGTCGATTTTTTTCACCTTATCGGCTATGGCCTGGAATGACTCCTCGCCGATCCCTATCTCGGCGAGGGTGGATGGCATGCCTATCGAGCGGAAGAATCCGCCGAGGGCATCTATCCCTCTCATGATGGTCCTCTCGGGATCGTGGAAGCTCTGCTCCACTCCGAACACCCGCACGGCGAATTGGAGGAATCGCTCTGGGTCGTGCTTGCAGACGTACTTCATCCAGGCGGGGACGATCACCGCAAGTCCCGCGCCGTGGGCCACGTCGTTGATGGCGCTCAGCTCGTGCTCGATCATGTGGCTTCCCCAGTCGCCGATGCGCCCCGTGTTGAGGAGGTTGTTGTGGGCGACGCAGCCCGCCCACATTATCTCGCTCCTCGCGGCGTAATTTTTGGGCTCCGCAAGCACTATGGGCGCGTTGGAGATGATGGTCCTCATCGTGGCCTCGCACAGCCGGTCGGTCAGATCCACGTCGGGCACGCGGGTAAAGTAACGCTCGATCACGTGCACGAGCATGTCGGAGATGCCGCAGGCAGTGTTGTAAGGTGGCAAGGAATAAGTTGTCTCCGGGTCGAGGATCGAGAAGGCGGGGTATATGAGCTCGATGTCGAGCGGGCGCTTGAGGGCCCCGTCATCGTTCGTGACGACGCTGCTGAAGCTGGCCTCGCTGCCGGCAGCCGGCATTGTGAGGACGGTGGCGACGGGAAGCGTTTCAACAGGGATCTCCCTGTCCATGTAGAAGTCCCATACGTTCCCGCTGTACGGGACGCCGACCCCGATCGCCTTTGCCGAATCGATGACGCTCCCGCCGCCCGCTGCCACGATGAAGTCGATCCCGTTATCGCGGCAGATCTTTATGCCCTCCTGGATGAGGGAAAGGCGCGGATTTGGACGGACGCCGCCAAGCTCGATCACCTCGAGCCCCGCGCCCTCCAGGGACCTCTTTACCGCGTCGTACACCCCGTTCGACTTTATGCTGCCTCCTCCGTAGTGCAGGAGCACCTTAGCGCCCCCGTATTCCACGACGGTCGGTCCCAGTCTTTCTATGACGCCCCTGCCGAAGATGATGCGAGTCGGGTTTCTGAAATCAAAGTCAATCACGCCGCAGCGCCCCTTCCGGTCTCATTATTGTTCGGTAATTCCAAATCCGCATGTTCACGACCGTGGGCGCCGCCCACGCCCGCCGGGGGACCTGTCCCCCGGACCCCCGTTTTAATTTTTTCTTTCACCCTGCGGGTGAAAGAAAAAATTTGTTGGAGACCCGTAGGCTCGGCCTCGAGCGCGGGGTCTGGGGCGGGGGCAGGAGGTCTGACTGCGGATTTGAGATAATTATGATTCACGCCGCATGCTTTGTCAATTTTTACGATTGTCATTTTTACGATTGTCATATTTCATAGGGATAAAATTTTTTTGCCGCAGCCCGGCGGATCTTTTTGCGATCTTTAATATGCGGATCCTTATATCGGCTAAACTATCATGGACGAGCGGCGGAATGTGCCCAATAATCATAATCAGGATTCGGGGCATGAGTCTTAAATGTAAATCGCGATAAATGACACTCTGTCTCGTTATTGTAATTTTCTACAGTGTGACACAATGTATCAAGGAGAGATATGTATGACCCGTTTACAGAGCACGAATACCTCGCCAACTCCTGGCTGCCAGGCGCGCCGCCCCAAAGCCGGGACAAGTTCCGCCGATAAACTCAGATTTCACTGGCCCCCAGGCGCGCCCGCCCGTTCATCAGGACATAAAAACGGCAAAAAGTTCGCTGCCGCTTGCCGCTCGACGCGGAGCAGAGGAAAAAACCGGCGAAAATAAATCCCTCGGGTTAACAGAAGACGGCATCGTCCAAATAACATACAAGCACGGCTCTGCATCGCGGTCGCTTATACCGCGCCTTCATGCGGCGCGTGAACCACATAGATCGAGGAAGTAATTTCCTCGGGATGGAAACCCTTTGGCCAGTATACAGCCACAGGGTTTTCGTCCCGTGGGGCCGCGGCTCGGACGCCTCCCTCCCCGGACTTGACAGGAGCTGGTCATCCTCATATTCTTTTTGCACGTACACGGAACAGAGGCGACAGCCGAAGAACATGACCGCGTCGTGCCGTCGCAAAAAAATAGGGGGCATGGAGCGCAATGAATGTATACCTTGGAATCGACGTTGGCACGACCGGAATAAAAGCCCTCGCAGTGGACCGCTCCGGCAGGGTCGCTGGAAACTTCTCGCACCCTCTGGAGCTCCTCACGCCGCACCCCGCCTGGGCGGAGCAGGACCCCGAGAGGTGGTGGGAGGGGGTAATGACCATACTGCGCTCCATCCCAAGCGATCTCAGGGTGGAGCGAATCGGGCTGTCCGGGCAGATGCACACCCTCGTTCCCCTCGACAAAAACGGCAGGGTGATACGAAACGCGATACTCTGGTGCGATCAGCGGACCTCGCCCGAGTGCGAGC
>JAISRP010000063.1 GCA_031273585.1 Synergistaceae bacterium | reverse complement strand
AGTCCCCCGGACCCCCATCCCATTTTTTTTGTTTTCGCCCGAAGGGCGAAAACAATAAAAATAAAATAGGGTCCAGGGAGCTCCGCTCCCTGGCGGGGTTTGGGGCGGCGCCCCAAGGTCCTGCCCTTGGATTTGGGCAGTTAGGTTTTATCGTCAGGCCGAGAAGTAGGACCTCGCGCTGCCCAGTATGAACGACGCCAGCTTCATCGGTCGCCAGTGTTCGGGCACGCACGGCATGAGGTTCAGCCGTTCCGCCGTGAAGATGTAGAGGACGGCGATCACGAGGGCCGAGACGGCGTGTACGGCCGTGCCGAACACCCCTGACCAGAACGAGACCGCGGCGTATGCCGTGGTGACCGCAAGCTGGAGGAAGAATCTGGAGCGGATCAGGAAGGCGGGGAGCCCGCGGCCGATGACGGCGGAGTAGTAGAGGACGAAGCCTATGATCTGAGTTATGCTCGTGGCGAGCGCGAGCCCCCATATTCCCCATCGCTGGACCATGAACCAGTCGAGTATCGCGTTGGCGGCTATGGTCAGGCCTGAGAACGCCACTATCGGGGCGAGTTTTTGAGCCGCCTGGGCGTAGCGGTACAGCACCGTCGTCGCGACCGAGAACATGATGCCGTAGCAGTAGGCGGAGATGGCAGTCGCGGTCATGTCCACGGATGAGACGCCGAAGTTTCCCCAGCCGTACAGCAGGGACACTATGGGGCGGGCCGCCGCTGAGGCAAACAGGCTGACCGGCATGAAGTAGGCGAGCACTATCGCCAGGGTCGACTCCGTCATCCTGATCGACTCCCCCCTGTTCTCCGCTGCGGCTCCGCTCAGCTTCTTCAGGAGGAACGTCATCGGCGATTCCGAGAGCGCCGATATGATGCCGATAAGAACGCCGCCGTAGCTGATGGCGGCCACAGATCCTGACGGGAGCCTCGACGCGAAGTACCTGTCGATCACCATGAAGACGGTGTTTGCCGCAATCAGCGCCGCGACGCAGGTGGAGTTCTTTCCTATTCTAATTATGCTCTTTGCCGGAATCCGGCCTGGGGCCTGGAACGTCGGCACGCCTCGCATGGCGCACAGGAAGAGCGCGAACAGTATCGCGTGGGAGACGCTCATGCTGAAGGCGACGGAGTAGACGCCGATCAGCGGGATGGCAAGGAGCATCGACGGAATCGCGATGAAGTTGAACGGGAGGGAGCATATCGCGGACAGCGTGTAACGCTCGGTGAAGAGGGCCCAGATGTCAGCCACCGGCTTGCACATGGTTACGATGGCAAACGGCGCGAGCCACCAGAGCATTATCGCCCCGATCCTGACCCTCTCGGGGTCGAACCCGCTGGCGAAGAACCTCACCATGACCCCCGGGGCGATCGCCACCGCGGCGCAGAACAGGGCGGTCAGCGCCATGACGACCCACGTCGTAAGCGCTACGATCGATCTGCTGCTCCGGTCGTCCCCCGTCTCGTGCCTCGCCCGGACGATCTCCGGAAGCACGGAACTCTGAAGCGCCCCCCCGACGCTCCCCGCGAAGAGGGAGATTATGCTGTTGGCGAGGTGGAACGAGTCCATTCCCGGGGACGTCCCGAACGCCCATGCCGTGAGCAGCGTCCTCAGGTAACCGAGGGGCTTGCTCGCGAGGGGGAGGAAGGAGAGCGCCAGCGACACGCCGCGCGCGCTCCTCACCGAGAGCAGGCGGCGTAACGTCCGGGACAGGAACGAGCCGTCCCGCGCGTTCATGCCCCTATCGCCATGACTTGAAGCCCCGGCCCATTACCTCCGCCGCGTCCGAGACTATCATAAAGGCCGAGGGCTGGTTCTCGGACAGGAATCGCTTGAGGTCCACGGCCTGACGCTTGGTGAGGACGCACATCACCATGGGGCGGAAGTCACCGGAGTACCCGCCGTGCGCGTCGATCACGGTCGACCCCCTCGTGAGCTCCGTGCTGATGTACTCGACTATCGGAGCTGGGGCCTTCGTCACCACCAGGATGAGCCTGCGCCGGTCGAACTCGGTTATCGCGCTGTCCGTGGCGACGCTGGACGAATAGGCCCCTATCAGGCCCAGCATGGCGTTCTCGATCCCGACGACGAACGTGCTAGCCCCTATTATGACGGTGTTGATGTAGAAGCTGTACTTGCCGACCTCGACCCCGAACTTTTTACGGAGGTAAAGCGTCACGATATCCAAGCCGCCGCCTGACGCGCCGGAGCGGATTACGATCCCCCCGCCGTAGCCCTTTATCGCCCCGCCGATCAGGGCGATGAGCAGCCTCTGGTCGGTGCGGGGAAACGGTATCCCCTCCATCAGGTGCATGAGCGCGGTTATGAAGATGACGGAAAATATCGTCCACAGCACGAACCTGAGCGACAGCTCCCGTCCGGCCCACAGGAGGAGTATCACGTTAGCCGATGCGACCGTGAGCGAGAGCGAGACGCCCATGGAGTACCTGAGCAGCACCGCTATCCCAGTGACGCCCGAGTCCGGGAGGCGGAACGGCACCGTGAAGGCCATGACTCCGAACACGTATATCGTGAGCCCTATGCATACGGTGACGAGCGTCGGAAACTCCGCCCTGACGACTATCGGAAGCATTTTCAGGATTTTTTTAAAGCCCCTCCTGCTGAAGTTGATGCGATGATTGTGCAAGCGCGACCCTCCATAATTAAAGGATTCCAAGCGAACAGGCTCAGCCTAAAAAACTATTTTATACGAAGAGCCGTTTTTTAGCTCAGTGTAAATTCGCTTAAAATCCGCAGGACCTGGACCCTTGACGCATTCTCGCGGTCCTGCCTCATGAGCGGCGCAAATATGTTAGAATGTGCGGGCAACTGATAATAAATTTTTTTGGAGGTATCAACGATGCAGATGCCCATGCAGATCAGCCTTGACGAAGTGATAACGATGCTACTGTCAAGGGTGGAGTCCCTCGCGATGAACGACGAGAACAACAAGACCAGGTTCAACATAATAATGAGGGTCCTGTACAAGAAGGGGCTCATTACGGACCAGGAGGTGCGGGACTCCGTGAAGGAGGAGCACCGTATGCTGAAGGAGCTCGGCATGATCCAGGAGGAGCCCGCGGACGACGTGGTGAACATGGTCGCGGAGAACATCCTCCAGTGGGTTCGCGGGGACACCGCCGCGATAAAGCGCAGCATGGAGGAGTACGAGAAAAAACTCAAGGAGTATGCCAAGGAGGAGTCGAGAAGGACGTCCCTCACGGTGGCGTCCCCCGACGTCCTGCACCAGCTCGACAGGCTCGCCCCCCCACCCGGCTCGGGCGGCAGGGGCGGCGGCAAGCTCATAATTTAAAGTCCGTGCAGGCCCGGCGAAGAGGGGTCCTTTGAGGGAGAAAATACTGAGGAGCTGGCTGGGGCTCGCGGGAAGAAACAGACGGGTGCTGCTGCTTGATCTGTGCCTGCTGGCCCTCGCGGTGTACATCGGGTTCGCGCTGAGGCTCACGCTGTTGGTGTCCCAGGGTTACCGGGACGATCTGGCGTATGCGGTGGTCATATTTCCGGTCTGCATCGCCGCCGTAATGTACGCGGGGGGGGCCTACAGGGTTCACTGGCCCCAGGCAAGCGTTGAGGAGTATGCGAGGCTGACCCGGAGCTACGTCCTGGGCGTTGCCCTCTTCCTTGTGGTGAACTTCTTTCTCGAGTCGCTCATGATACCGAGGTCGTCCCTGGCGATAACCCTGCTGGCCGGGATCGTCTTCATGGGCGCGATCCGGGCATCGTGGCGTCTGGCGGAGCTCTCGGCGTCCTCCGGCGCCTCGCGCCCAAGCGCGGCACGGCGGGCTGTCATAATCGGAGCGGGGGAGGCGGGCGCGTTCATAGCCCGGGACCTTCAGAGGCGCAATTCGGACATCATCCCCCTAGGTTTCATCGACGAGGACCCGGCGAAGCGCGGCAAGGTAATAGCCGGGCTGCCGGTGCTCGGCGGCGATGACTCGCTCCACGGCGAGGCGAAGAGGCTTGGCGCCAACGTGGCCCTGATAGCGATACCGTCCGCCAGCGGAGCGAATATGCGAAAGTACTTAGACACTCTGTCTCACTTAGGCGTCGAGGTGAGGGTCCTCCCGAGCCTGCACGAACTCGCCGGCGGCCGCGTCGAGGTCTCGATGATGCGCTCAGTGGAGCTCCAGGACCTCCTGAGGCGCGAGCCGATAATCCTGGACGAGGAGGGGATAGGCTCGGTTATCTCCGGCAGCAGGGTCCTCGTCACAGGCGCGGGCGGGTCGATAGGGACCGAGATCTGCGCGCAGCTGATGAGGCACGGGCCGTCCGAGCTGCTGCTCATGGGGCACGGCGAGGGCTCTATCTATAACCTGCTGCAAAAAATGGATGAGATGGAGGGGGCCGGCGCCGTCCCTCACAGGCCGATAATAGCCGATATCGCCGACGCCGGGACGATGATGACGATCCTGCGCGACCACAGGCCGGATGTGATATTTCACGCGGCCGCGCACAAACACGTGCCCCTGATGGAGGAGAACCCCAGGGAGGCGCTCAGGGTCAACGCGTTTGGCACGTGGACCTTAGCCGACCTGGCTGGGCAGTTCGGCGTGTCGAGGTTCGTCATGATATCGAGCGACAAGGCCGTGCACCCGTCGAGCGTGATGGGCGCCACGAAGAGAATAGCGGAGCGCCTGCTCCGCAGCGCCCAGGCGGCGTACCCCGGAACCGCCTTCATCACGGTCCGATTTGGAAATGTGCTGGGCAGCAGGGGGAGCGTCGTCCCCCTGTTCGAGCGCCAGATCAAGAAGGGGGGGCCGGTGACCGTCACCCACCCGGAGATGAGCCGGTACTT
Organism: Synergistaceae bacterium; assembly: GCA_031273585.1. Taxonomy (GTDB): domain Bacteria; phylum Synergistota; class Synergistia; order Synergistales; family Synergistaceae; genus JAIRWR01. Next base: position 514 of record JAISRP010000063.1, on the reverse strand, counting down.
CATGCTGATACCGGAGGCCGTGAGCTTAGTCCTCCAGGCGGCGTCAATGGGCCGCGGCGGGGAGCTGTACGTGCTCGACATGGGCGAGCCGGTCAGGATACTAGATATGGCGGAGACCCTCATACGCCTCCACGGGAGGGAGCCGCACAGGGACATCCAGATAAATTTCACCGGCATAAGGCCCGGCGAGAAGCTGCACGAGGAGCTGTTCTACGATCCTGTTCACGTGGACAGGACCATGCACGCCAAGATATTCCTCTCGACGCTGAGCGACGAGCATAGCCGTATAATAGACGACGTGAGCGCGCTGCTGGAGGGAGGGACGGGGGAGTCTGAGCTGAGGGAAGGGATATTCTCCCTCGGAACCGGATGATGCGCGCGGGTGTCCCCCAAATTCGCGGGCAGGACCTTGGGGGGCCGCCCCCAAACCCCCCCCCGGGGCCCCCCCCACCGCACAATTTACAATTTTTTATTTTTAACAAGCGGGGGGAAATAAAAAAAAAAAAAAACAGGG
>JAISRP010000048.1 GCA_031273585.1 Synergistaceae bacterium | reverse complement strand
CTCTTCGACTTCCTGCGCTCGCCCTGGACGTGGACTAGGACCTTGCACCTGCACGAGGGACATCGGCTTGCGAATCCGTCCGTCTCGAACTGTCTGCCGCACTCGGCACATCTGTATACGTGCATATTTTCATCTCCTCTCGGGGTTTGATGCGTCATTTATTTATTATACGCGCATCCCGCCCCCGCGCAAGCGCGGCTCTGATCCAGCCCCACTCGGGGCAGCGCAAGGCTGCGGTCGCTGCGGCGTAGGACGCGCACCCGAGCAGGACCGACACGGCAACCCACGCAGCGCGCATGAGGAACGGCGCGCCGGCCGGGTACGGAAATGCGCGCCCTGAGGCCAGGAGCACCCCCGACATGACAGAACATGAAATCGCCAGCCGGATCAGCCACGACGCGCCGAAGATGCCCATCCCGGCGCCGAGGCTGCGGGACAGCAGCCACGAGGCGACGCAGGCGGATGCGGTGGATGCGCACGAAGTCCCGATCGCAAGTCCGATGTACGAAAAACGCCGCATCAGCATGACGCCGAAGATCAGGTTGGCGCAGACGGTGAAGGATGTGACCCTTATGGCAGCTCGGGGCATCTTGCGGGCGTAAAGGGCCCGCATCAGCACGGTGCCGCAGGCGGCGCCCGGGAGCCCTGCCGCGTAACAGGACAATGCGCCGCTGGTGGCGGTCCAGGCCCACTCGTCGAAGGCCCCTCTCATAAGGAGCACGTGAACTATCGGGCGGGCCGTGAGCATGAGGCCCAAGGCGGCCGGCAGCACGACGAACAGGTTAAATCGCATCGCGTCGCGGACGAAGGTTCCGAACTCGGCCGTGTCCTCCGGGTCGATCCTGGAGAGCATCGGCAGGACCGCCTGGGATATCGCTATCACGAAGAGCCCCAGTGGGAGCTGGATTATTCTGTCGGCGTAGTTGAGCGCGGAGATGACGCCGCCCTCCAGGAACGAGCCCAGCATACGGCTCACTACCGGATTTATCTGGTTGAGGGACAGTCCAGCGGCGTAGGGGAGGAAGAGCGCCAGCGACTCGCGCAGGTCGGGATTTTTCATATCCGGCATCTTCGGCAGCAGGCGGACCCCCATGCGCCAGGCCCAGAACCACTGCAACGCCATGCTGCACGCCCCTCCGGCAAGGACCGCCGCCGGCAGGGCCCATATCGTCATCCTCCCCCGGAACGCCAGCAGTATCGCTATGAAGGCCAGGTTGCTCGCGGCAGGGGCCGCAGCCGGGACGAAGAAGCTCCCGATGCTGTTCAGCACCCCCATTGCGAGAGCCCCGACGGAGACCAGCAGGAGGAAGGGGAAGAGCGCGCGGGTGAGCGAGACCGCCAGGCTCGCCTGCTCGGGATCGAATCCGGGGGCTATTACGCGCACGAGCGCCGGCGAGGCGGCGATGCCGATCAGAACTGCCGCGGAGCAGGCGACGAGCAGGATGGAGAGCACGTACCTGGCGAGCGTTCGCGCGGACTCCGCGCCGTCCCTCTTGTGAACCCTCGAGAAGACCGGGATGAATGACGCGGACAGCGCGCCCTCCGCCAGGAGCTGGCGCGACAGGTTGGCCAGAGTGTACGAGACGTAGAAGGCGTCCAGTGTGCGGGTCGCCCCGAAGAACGCTGCGACCATGATCTCGCGCAGGAGGCCGAGGATCCGGCTCGCCAGTGTGCCTGCCATCATGCGGAGCGCGCGGCCCACCATCCCCGCCATGTCCGATCCGCCCCCGGCGGAACCTACCATTCGAATCTGTCCCCGAGGTAATACTTTATCGCGAGGGGGTGGCTGGCAACCTCCGACGGTGGGCCCTCCACCACTATGCTCCCCTGGTGCATGATGTAGGTCCTGTCCGTGATCGAGAGCGTCTCCCTGACGTTGTGGTCCGTCAGCAGTATGCCGTAGCCCTTGGAGCGGAGGCCGCTGATTATCTCCTGTATGTCGGAGACGGCGACAGGGTCGATGCCGCTGAACGGCTCGTCGAGAAGGATGAAGGACGGGTCCGAGGCGAGGCACCTCGCTATCTCGACCCGCCGGCGCTCGCCACCTGAGAGGGCGTACCCGGGCTCCGTCGCTATGTGCCCAAGGCCGAGCTCGTCGACGAGCCTGTCGCACATGGCGTCGGTTTCCCGCTCGCCAAGCCCCCTGTGAGCCAGTACGAGCCTCAGGTTGTCCAGCACCGTGAGCCTCCTGAAGACAGAGGCCTCCTGCGGCAGATACCCTATTCCCATCCGCGCGCGCAGGTACATGGGGAGGGACGTTACGTCCTCCCCGGATATCGTGACGAGCCCCGAGTCCGGCAGGATCCGGCCCACCATCATGTAGAACGTGGTGCTCTTTCCCGCGCCGTTGGCCCCCAGCAGGCCCACTATCTCCCCCGTCGACACGGAGAGGTCGACGCCGTCCACGACCGCCCTGTTCTTGAAGCTCTTCCTGAGCTTCAGGGCGGAGAGGACTGATTTTTTTTCTGCATCCATTATGGGACTGTCCGGAGTGACGGGATCAATTCCCCTGCGTCCCGATGACGAGCGTGGGCTGCCCTATTGCCTCGACGCGTCCCGAGTTCAAGTGATAGACGATGCTGCTCGCCCTGAGCTTCCGCGCCCCCTGCGTCACGGTCGCGTTGCCCGTTATCACGATGGTGCCCCTGGCCACGGAGTACACCCCCTTGTCGCCCGTCACCGTGGACATGAGGCCCTGGCTGTCCGGCATGTTCATGGAGACGCCCCCGTCGGCGACGAGCTCGACGATGGCATCTCCCTGCATGAGCCCGCTCGCCTTCGCGGCGGAGAGCCGTATGTTCCGTCTCCTGTCCTCGTACCGCCTGAGGTTGTGGGCCCAGAACTGGTTTCCGTTCCTGGCCGCGAGGTCGGAGTCTATGTAGTACCCCCCCAGAGTGCCGGTCACCCCCCCCGATGCCTTGTAGCTGTTCCTGCCCATCTCCCACGTGACGGACTCCGCGGAGAGCCGGTCCGCCCTGCGCGTCAGGACGACGTCCCCCGACGCGGTTATCCTCCGCCTCGCCGTCGAACCGCCGACGCTGGACAGGTTGAGCGACTCGCAGGCGATGTCGAGGGACTCGGCGCTGAAGCTCCCCCTCACGTTGCCGTGTATCTCGAAGCTCTGACCGTTAGCGCTCCCCCCGCCCCTGTCGCCGAACAGCTCCCCATCCGGCCTCGTGAAGTGGACGTTTCCCGATACGACTATCCAACCCGTCCTAGGGTCGTAGTTCATGGAGTCGGCCGTCAAGCTCGCCTCGCCGTCGGCACACTCCCCAACCGCCGCGAGCGCAAGGAACATAGCCGCCATAAGCGGAAAAAAATAAACGGCCGCAGCACTCCGACGCCTTCGCGTTTCCCTCATGAGAACACTCCCCCAATTATCAAAAAAATCCGCCGTACCGCCCCGATTATATCGCAAAGGAAGCGCCGATTGAATCGCACGAACAACATTTTTACCGTTTAACGCGCGCACCTCGCGCATCATGCACGACGAGGGCAGGACCGTGGGCTCCGCCCACGCCCGCCGGGGGACCAGTCCCCCGGACCCCCATCTGTTTTTTTGTTTTCAGCCGTAGG
>JAISRP010000328.1 GCA_031273585.1 Synergistaceae bacterium | reverse complement strand
AGCTCCCTGGCGGAGTTTGAGGCGGAGCCTCAAGGTCTTGCCCCTCGTCTGCGCCATCTGCGCCGCGATGCTCCTCACGGTGACCGCGGCTTGGGGAGCGCCTTCGAGGACCACCGTATACATCGCGGACCTCGACGGAGTGGTGGGGGTGCCGATCGAGGAACACATGGAGAACGTGTTCGAGAGGGTAGGCGGCTCGAGGGACGCGGTGCTCGTGATCAGGATGGACACTCCCGGGGGGCTCGTCTCCTCGATGTCGGCCATAATGTCGATGATCGCCGGGGCGAAGTTTCCGGTCGTCGTGTGGGTCGCTCCGCAGGGCGCAAGGGCGGCGTCCGCCGGGGCTTTCATCGTTCAGGCGTCTCACGTAGCCGTCATGGCCCCCGGGACCAACATAGGCGCGGCTCACCCCGTCGTGGCCGGCGGGGGGGACATCGGCGACTCGGAGATGAGCCGGAAGGTGATGAACGACCTCAAGGCCAAGATGCGCTCCTTCGCCGAGGAGCGGGGGCGGAACGTCGAGGCGGCCGAGTCGATGGTGAGCGAGAGCATCTCGCTCACGGCCAGGGAGGCGCTGTCGGACGACGTCATCGACATGATCGCCTCGGACGAGGACGAGCTGTTCGATAAACTCGACGGCAGGATCGTGAAAGTAGGGGAGAGGGAAATTCAGATCTCGCTCGAAAACCGCGAGATCGTCAGAATCGAGATGACGCCGCGGCTTAGGGCGCTCGAGGTGCTCTCAAATCCGCAGATAGCCTATATAGCGTTTCTGGCGGGCGTGTTTCTCATAATAATCGAGATGAGGGCGCCTGGCGGGTACGTGATGGGAGTCTGCGGCACGGCTCTGCTGCTCATGGCGGGATACGGGCTGAGGGTCCTCCCTGTCAACATGACGGGGCTTGCCCTGCTCGTGGGCGGCATTGCGGCGGTGATCGCAGACCTGCTGGTCGGCGGAGTCGGGCTCCTCGCGGCAGCGGGCATCGGGGTGATGCTCTTTGGCGGGCTCATGCTCTTCAGGGCGCCCGGAGGCGAACTCCTCCGGGTGTCGAGCGGGTTTGTGGTAGGGGTAACCCTCGCGAAGGGGGTCCTCATCCTGATAGTGGCGTTCCTGGCGTACAAGGCCCTGAGCCTCAGGCCGGTCTCCGGCAAGGAGGGGATGAAGGGAGAGCGCGCCGTAATCCTGCCGCGCGAGGGAGGGGCCCTCATGGTCTTCATACACGGGGAGTATTGGAGGGTGGAGCCGATAGAGCCGTATCTCGACCTCTCCACCGGCGACGAGGTGGAGGTGATGAAGATCGAATCGACGAAACTCTACGTAAAGCCCGTTAAAAGGGCGGATGGGGACAGACCGCAGGGCGCACCGAAGTAGTCCCGGCTTCAAGACGTGACCGGGCCGTATGTTTAAAAATTTTTTTTCTGAATGGAGGCAGTGCTGATGGGATTTTTCCCTTTTGGGGCTTGGACTGCGGTAGGAGTGCTGATTCTCTTCATCCTCTTGGCCGGCATCAAGGTTGTGCCGGAGTTTCAGAGGCTGGTCATCTTCAGGCTGGGGCGCCTGTCGGGTTACTCCGGGCCGGGTATCGTGTTCGTCATCCCGATGATAGACCGCGCGCTTCGCGTCGACCTCAGGGTCGTCACGCTCGACGTCCCGGTGCAGGAGGTCATAACGAGGGACAACGTCCCGATCAAGGTCAACGCCGTCGTCTACTTCCGGGTGCTCGACCCATCCAGGTCCATGGTCGAGGTGGAGGACTACATCCTGGCCACCAGCCAGCTCTCCCAGACGACGCTTCGCTCCGTCATAGGCAGGGCCGAGCTCGACGAGGTCCTCTCCGCCCGCGATAAAATCAACATCGAGCTGCAGCAGATAATCGACGACAGGACGGACCCGTGGGGCATAAAGGTCAGCGCGGTCGAGGTGAAGGAGCTCGAACTGCCCGAGGGCATGAAGCGGGCAATGGCCCGCCAGGCAGAGGCAGAGCGGGAGAGGCGCGCCAAGATCATAGCGGCCGAGGGCGAGCTTCAGGCGGCCGAGAAGCTGACCCAGGCGGCCGAGACAATGGAACGGTCCCCCATGACGCTGCAGCTTCGCTACCTTCAAACCCTGAGGGAGATATCCGTGGACAAGAACTCGACCACGATATTCCCCATCCCAATCGACCTGATAAGGCCGTTCTTCAGGCGCGAGGAGCATATGTCCTAAAAAACGCCGTTTCAAGAGCGCGCCCTTTTCGTCCGATATATAGCGTATAGGAGCGCCAAGGAGGTGATGCCCGGATGGACATGGAGTTAGTCAGCAGTATCAATCAATCGCAGCAGGCGGCAACGAGCGCCAAAATCGGCACGGCAGTCATGGCAAAGGTTCTCAACACGACTGCCGATCTGCAGATGGACCTCATCAACAAGCTGCTCGGAAAGTCGGGCATCGGTCAGAATCTCAACATCGTGGCTTGACGCGCTCCCAAACCACAAAAAACCCCGGCGCAATCGAGGCCGGGGTTTTTTGCATCGCCGGAGGAAGACCGTGGGCGCCGCCCACACCCGCCGGGGGACCAGTCCCCCGGACCCCCATTCTATTTTTTTGGTTTTCGCCCGCCGGGCG
>JAISRP010000320.1 GCA_031273585.1 Synergistaceae bacterium | reverse complement strand
GATCGCGGTGCTGATACTGGCCGTCGCGGGTTACGCCGCGGTCAGGTTTGTACCGGGCCGCTTCAGGATGGGGGCGCAGGGAAGACTTCGGACGCTGGGCGCCCTGAACCTCGGCAGGGATATGGTGTACATCGTCCAGACCGGCCCCGAGGTGGTCGCCCTGCTCGTTGGCCGGGCCGGCTCGGTCGTTATTGGGCGATGGAGCGCGGAGGAGTGGGAGGATTATTCGGCCGCGTCCGCTTCGCCGAAGAGTTCCGAGGACGGGTGCGACCGTGGCCACGGGTAAGCTGAGGATTTTTCGCGCGTCGGCCGCAATCGTCGCGCTACTTGCGCTGGCGGCGTTCCCGGCCGTCCTGACGGCGGCGACCGAGCCCAACCTTCCGACCCTTCCCATACCGGCGCTCAATTTAGCTATCGGCTCCGCCGAGGGGCCGCAGGACGTGGTCCTGACGCTCCAGATAGTGGCGCTCATAACGGTTATAAGCATGGCTCCGGCGATACTCCTGATGCTCACGAGCTTCACTAGGATTCTCGTCGTGATGGGGTTCGTCCGCAGCGCCATAGGCCTGCAGCAGACCCCTCCCAACCAGGTGCTCGCCTCGCTCGCTCTCTTTCTCACCTTCTTCACGATGGGCCCGGTCTGGACTGAAATTTACGACAGGGCTCTCGTGCCGTACATACGGGAGGAGATGACCGCGGAGGAGGCATGGGGGGAGACCGTTCGTCCGGTGAGGCAGTTCATGCTGAAACAGACGAGGGAGAGGGAGCTCTCGATGATGGTCCGCCTCTCCGGCGACCCTCAGCCGAACAATCAGGACGACGTACGGACGATGGTGCTCATCCCGGCTTATGTGCTGAGTGAACTGAAGACGTCCTTCCAGATGGGCGTCGTAATATACATCCCGTTTATTGTAATAGACATGATAGTCGCCTGTATCCTGATGAGCATGGGAATGATGATGCTCCCTCCGTCGATGATCTCCCTTCCGTTCAAGATACTGCTGTTCGTGATGGCGGACGGATGGAGCCTCGTCATAGCGAGCCTTGTGACGAGCTTCAACTGATGAGGCGGTGACGCTGTGGATGCTTTGAATATAGCCGACGCGCTGAACGACGCGATGTGGGTGATCGTTCTCGCCTCGATGCCCGTACTGCTGGTGGCCATGGCCATCGGCCTGATAATGGGGATAATACAGACCGCCACGTCGATTCAGGAGCAGACTCTTGCGTTCATACCGAAGCTGCTGGCGGTGATAATCGCGCTGGCGGTGTTCGGGCCGTGGATGTTCGAGATAATAGGCGGGCTGGCGATACGCCTGTTCACTGACATGTACAGGTATGTTGGCTGACGATGCCGTCGTAAGCCTGGTTCTGCTGCACTTCATGATAAGCGTCAGATTTCTCGCCATGATTCTGACGGCGAGTGTTTTTTTGCTGCCGTCCTTTCCGAATCCTTTAAAATTCTGGCTCGCGGTCATGCTGGCGGTCATCGTGACCCCCGCGGTCGAGGCCTCCGTCCCGACGATAGCGTCGGAGAGCATATCCCTCATCCTGGTCATGGCGGGCAGGGAATTTCTGATAGGAGCTGCGATAGGCTTCATATCGAGCCTCCCCCTCTATGCCCTCCAGATATCGGGGTTCATCGACGGAACCCTGATGGGCTTCAACATGATGAATATGTTCGACCCACTCTCTCAGACGCAGACCTCTGTCCTCGCCCAGGTCAAATATCTGCTCGCGATCTGGTTCTTCCTGTACTGGGACGGTCATGTCCTGCTGATTAGGGCGCTCGCCGAGAGCGTGCGCATTGCGCCGGTGGGCGTGAGGATGGGGGCCGGCGCTGAACAGATCCCGTGGATAGAGTTCATCCAGCGCGCCTTCGTCATGGCGATGAAGATCAGCCTGCCGATCTTCGGGGCGGTCATACTGGCCGAGGTCGGACTCGGGTTCGTGGCGCGGACCGTGCCTCAGATGAACGTGTTCGTGCTGGGCATCCCCCTTAAAATTTGCATGGGACTCTTCGTACTCCTCGCAGTCCTCCCCACCGCGGTAGATATTTTTCACGGCGAGATAGAGAGGGCTGTGGAGTGGGCCCTCGAAGGAATATATCACCTGCGATGATCCCCCGGCCAGGGCGTTTCGACATACAGTTTTTCGCGGAGAACCGCACGGAGCCGGCGACTCCCCGAAAGAGACAGAAATCCCGCGAGGAGGGACAGACCGCAAAGAGTCAGGATCTGTCCGCTGCGGTCGTGATCATCGCGGGGCTGCTGGGGGTCTACTGGCTCAGCATGATTATCTGGCGAAATCTGTTGGAGATGTTCCGAATCGACGCTGAACACCTCTCCTCTCCCCTCATGTTCGATTCGAGCTGGTGGGTTCGCACCTTCGCGGAAGGGGCGAAGTCGTTTTTCCTGGGCTGGCTTCCCATCGGCCTTTTTTGCTCCCTCTGCGCCGTAATAGGGTTGGTTTATCAGGTGGGCTTTCTCATCTCCACGAAACCCCTAGCAATTAAGCTCGACAGACTGAACCCCGTGTCCGGGCTCAAAAAAATAATATCCATCAGGACTCTGGTCGAGCTGCTAAAGGGGATAGCGAAGGCCCTTGTTCTGCTCGGGATGCTCTTTCTTGGGCTGAGTGACGAACCGGGGCTTCTCACGTCCATAATGATGTATCCGCTGGAGCAGGGCACGCCCATAATAATAGGGAAAATATGGAACCTCGGCTTGCGAATGGCGCTCGTCCTCCTCTTCCTGGGACTGTGCGACTATCTCTATCAGAAGTGGGAGTTCGAAAAATCCATAAAAATGAGCAAGCAGGAGATAAAGGACGAGTATAAACAGATGGAGGGCGACCCCCTCGTAAAGAGGAGGATTCGACAGAAGCAGAGAGAGCTCGCGCAGCACCGGATGATGTCAGACGTGCCCAAGGCCGACGTCGTCGTGACGAACCCGACGCTTATCGCGGTCGCTGTTCAGTACGACCAGAAGACCATGAGCGCCCCGGTGGTGGTGGCGAAGGGCGAGGGTTTCACCGCCAGAAAGATCCGCGACATAGCCGCCGTGAACGATATACCCGTGCTTGAAAACAAGCCGCTCGCTCGCGCGCTGATGGCCCAGGTCGAGGTTGGCGAGTCCATTCCTATGGAGCTGTACAAGGCCGTCGCCGAGGTGCTCGCTTTAGTCTACCGCCTCAAGAAATCCGCGTAACCCGCATCCGTGGTTTATGCATAAATAGTCAATATTTCGCTTTATATATGATATTGCGTGATAAAATATTGACGTAGGCTGACGAGTCGAGATATTGGGCGTGATTTTAGAAAAATTCTCCCGGAGAGTGAGTCAAGGCGGAAAATGTGGTACAGGATGGAAACAGAGTGACCCGGTTTGCCGACGTAGGCTTGGCGGTCCTGCTCGTCACCGTAGTGGTGATGATGATAATTCCGGTCCCGACACAGCTGCTGGATCTGTTGCTGGCCGTCAACATCACGTTCGGCGTGATCATTCTCCTCACGACGTTTTATGTAAACAGCGCCCTTGAAATATCCGCCTTCCCGAGCATCATCCTGATAACCACCCTCTTCAGGCTGTCGCTCAACATATCGACGACCAGGCAGATACTGCTCACCGGATACGCCGGGGAGGTCGTCAACGCCTTCGGTTCGTTCGTGGTGGGGGGGAACTACGTCGTCGGCGCGGTCGTCTTCCTCATACTGATAGTCATAAACTTCATGGTCATAACGAAGGGCTCCGAGCGCGTCGCGGAGGTCGCGGCCAGATTTACCCTGGACGCGATGCCAGGCAAACAGATGGCGATAGACGCTGACCTGAACGCCGGGACGATAGACGAGACGGATGCGAGGGTGCGGAGGAGAAACGTCCAGCGCGAGGCGGACTTTTACGGGGCGATGGACGGCGCGTCCAAATTCGTCAAGGGGGACGCCGTCGCCGGGCTCCTGATCACCCTGATCAATATCGTGGGAGGTCTCTCCATCGGCGTCTTTCAGCGCGGGATGGAGGTGGGCAGGGCCGCGCAGCTGTACAGCCTGCTGACCGTGGGGGACGGGTTGGTCTCCCAGATACCCGCCCTGCTTTTCTCCACCGCGACGGGGGTCATCGTCTCCCGCGCCGCGGCCACGTCCGACTTGGGCCAGGACATCGTCGCGGCGTTCACCCGCTACCCCCGGCCCCTCTACATCGGATCGGGGCTCCTGTTCGCGCTCGCGATCATTCCGGGGCTCCCCACGATTCCCTTCATTCTGCTGGGCGCTCTTCTGGGAACCATGGGCTACCTGGTCGTCCGGGAGGGCCCGGCCCAGGAGATCGAGGCGCGAAGCCAGGACGCCGATCAAAAACAGCAGGCCGCGGGCAAGCAGCCCGGAGCGCCCCAGACGCCGGGCGGCCGCCCCGAACCCCCTTCTCCGGCATCCCCGGAGGAGGTGATGCGCCTTCTGACGGTCGAGCCGATGGAGGCGGAGATCGGCTACGCGATCATCCCCCTCGTGGACCCCGCGCAGGGCGGCGATATGCTGGAGCGCATCGGAACGATCCGCAAGCAGATGGCGGTGGAGCTGGGGCTGATCGTTCCGCCCATCCGCATCCGCGACAACATTCAGATCAAACCCACGGAGTACGTGCTCCGTATCAAGGGCGCGGAGGCCGGGCGCGGAGAGCTTCTGCCCGACCACTACCTCGCGATGAACACGGGCGCGGCGGAGGAGGACCTGGTCGGCATCCCGACGACGGAGCCGGCGTTCGGTCTTCCGGCGCTGTGGATTTCCCCCGACCTGCGCGACAAGGCCGAGTCGATGGGCTACACGGTCGTGGACGCCCCGTCCGTCCTGGCGACGCACCTTTCCGAAGTGATCAAGAAAAACGGGGCCGAGCTTTTGACGCGCCAGGAAGTCCAGAAGCTGGCCGACATGGTGAAGGAGAACTCCCCGGCCGTGGTGGAGGACCTTTTGAGCTCCCTCTCGCTCGGCGAGATCCAGAAAGTCCTGCAAAATCTCATTCGGGAGCAGGTGCCGATACGGGACCTCGTGACGATCTTCGAGGCGCTGGCGGACTACGGCAAGCTGTCGCGCAGCGTCGATTTCCTGACGGAGCGCGCGAGAGAGTCTTTGGCGCGGCTTATTTCGCTGAAAATTCAAGGCTCCGACGGCGTCATCACCGTGGCGACGCTCTCCCCGAACTGGGAGCAGAAAATCATGGCCGCCATGGACGGCGATCTCGCCCGCGGCTGGCAGCTCAACCTGGATTCGCGCGAGGTGCAGAAGATGATCTCCGCCATTTCGCGCGCCGTCGACGATATGACGATCAAAAACCTGACGCCCGTCCTTCTGGTGCATCCCAATGTGCGGCTGATCGTCCGCCGGCTGATCGAGGGGTCGATATCCAATG
>JAISRP010000275.1 GCA_031273585.1 Synergistaceae bacterium | reverse complement strand
CTGTAATTCTAACATCACTTTTAAAGAATTGTCCATAATCATTTTGGAAATAATAATTTTGAAAAAGAAAACGGGGGTCCGGGGGACTGGTCCCCCGGCGGGCGTGGGCGGCGCCCACGGTTTTATTTTTTCTGTCCTCAGCTCTCTATGCCCCGTCTGGCCATGACGCCCTTCTGGTAGTAGTGTTTTATCTCCCTCATCTCGGTGACGAGGTCGGCGCGTTCCATCAGTTTCTCCGACGCGCCTCGGCCGGTCAGGACCAGCTCGACCATCTGAGGCTTGTCGTCTATCAGGGATATCAGGTCGTCGTCGGAGAACAGCCCGAGGCTCGCCGCGACGTTTGCCTCGTCCAGGACGACCAGGTCGTACGCCCCGCTCTTCATGGCCTCCCGAGCCTCCTCCAGCCCGCTCTTAGCCGCCGCGTACTCCGACTCAGTCGGCTTGCCCACGATGAAGCGCCCCTCCCCGTACTGCCTGCAGACGAGCGATGGTGGGCCGGATATCCGCCCGAGCGCCTCTATCTCGCTGTACCTGGAGCCCTTTATGAACTGGGCGAAGAAGACTCGGAGCCCGGCCCCGAGCGCCCTCACGACGAGCCCGATCGAGGCGGTGGTCTTCCCCTTGCCGTTGCCCGTGTACACCTGAACGTAACCGCGGTCGAACTTGTCCTTCATGCTGTCATAAGCGGCCTTGCCCAATGCGATCATCCCCCTTCGCAAGGTCAGCCCGGGCGAAATCTGCGAGAGAACGCCCCGGCATCAGCGGAGATATATCCTGAACGCCTCGATGTCGGCCAGGCTGTTTTCCGTGAGGCCCGACACGTCCGGCAGCTCCTGCCACTCGCCGTTTCTCATGCCTACGACCCAGCCGGTCCTGGAGTCGTGGACGTCCACGTCCCCGGGCCTTATCGAACCGCGGAAAAACGGCGGACGCCCCGTTAAGTCCTCGAAGTCGACGCCCCTCAGCACTATGTACTGGGACATGCGCCTCGTACGCTGAAGCTCGCGGGAGTACGTGTGGCTCAGGGGCACTATCTGGAATCCACCGATCTCGGACTTGCGGCAGGTGCTGATGCAGATCACGCCCGGGTGATTCGCTCGAACCCTGCCGAGCCCCTGGTACAGCGTGCCCTCGAAACGCCCGGTTCCCGTCACGCCGCTCTCGACTATCGCGAACTGATGGTCGCCCTTGTCGTCGTGATACCACGCCGACCCGCCCTCACGGTTCTCGATTTCGATATATTCTATGTCGTCCTCCGGCCTGTACACCCTTATCTCGACCGCCGTCGCGAATTGAAAGAGCTGAAAGCTGTTGAAGAGGACTGGCATCCCCGCCTTGTTTATTATGTAGACGGGGCTGCTCACGTAAGGGGCGTACTGCCCCCAGAGGCCCGACCCGCCGACTCCCTCGACGATGAACGACGTGCCGTACCCAGGGGCCACGGCGAAAGTTTGCGACGGTATCAGGCTGATGGTCCTCCCCGCTCCGTCCTCCACGGATATCTGAATGTGGTGGGCGTTGGCGGCGGTCGCTATCACCTGCCCGCCCAAGCCGTACTTGCTCGCGGTGAAGCCCGGGTGCCTGCTCTTAATCGGCACGGCGTTGATCCTGCCGGCGTCTATCTCACGTCCGTCGGGAAATATCACCTTCGCCTGATCGCCGACCGTCATGGAGAGGTGAATGGTGAACATGAGCCTGGACGGGTCCTCGACGTTGTAGATGGCAGATTCGGCGGCCCCAGCCGCGGCCGGAAACGTCAGCAGCGCCGCTAAGACCGCGGCCTGCCGCAGAGCCCTCGAGCGAGAAGAACGGAAACGGTTCAGAAAAGCTGAAACTCCAAAATTCACGCAACATCACTGCCTTTACTTTGGTCAAATTTTTCATAAAATCATTCTTAGCGGACGAAAAATGCGGCCCTTGCGCCGCAGTCATGCTAGAATGATCAAAACGCGCGCGGCCGTTCGACACGACCGTTTTGTATTATATATCCATTACGGAGGTATTTGTATGCCGCATAAAATTTTTATATGGGACTCTGGAACCCTTTATCATGGATAACGGCCCGGACCGGATATATCTGTCATCGCCCCACATGGGAGGAGAGGAGATCCAGTACGTCAGGGAGGCCTTCGACACGAACTGGGTCGCCCCTCTGGGGCCCCATGTCGAGGCGTTCGAGAGGGAGTGCGCGGCATACGCCGGGGTGAAGTCGGCCCTGGCCCTCTCGTCCGGAACCGCCTCGGCGCTCCTGGCCTCGCGCCTCATAGGAATAGCCCCAGGGGATACGTTCATCTGCTCATCGCTCACGTTCGTAGCCTCGCTCGCCCCTCTCGTGCAGGGCGGGGCAAAGCCTTTTTTCATAGACTCGGAGCCCGGGTCATGGAACATGTCGCCCGACGCGCTGAAGGACGCATTCAGGGATGCGGACAGGACGGGGATCAAGCCTGCGGCCGTCGTGCTGGTGAACCTGTACGGACAGCCGTGCGACATGGACGAGCTCATTCCGATCTGCGAATCGCGCGGCGTCCCCGTGATCGAGG
>JAISRP010000220.1 GCA_031273585.1 Synergistaceae bacterium | reverse complement strand
CTGCAGGACCGCATCGACATCGTGCCGCGCCCGTTCGCCCCCATAGCCGCATCGCTCTGCTCGGACGAGGACGAGGTCGTCGAAAGGGTCGCGGACCTCGCGTCGATTGGAGTCCTGCGAAGAATAGGGGCCTCGGTGGATCATCGCAGGGCCGGGTACGTCTGCAACAGCCTGATTGCGTGGAACCTGTCCGGCGAGTCCGCGGATTCCGCGGCGCGCAGGGCCTCCGCCAACCCCTGGGCGAGCCACTGCTACCTGCGGCGTCTGATCTGCTCCAACCGCGTGGAGGGCTGGCCCTACAACCTGTACGTCATGGCGCACGCCACCGGCGAGGATGAGATGACGCGCAGGGAGCGCGCGCTCGCGCGAGAGCTCGGCGGCGGCTTCATATCGATGAGGACCGTGGCGGAGTATAAAAAAATTCCATACATATATGCGCCGCAGTCATAAAATATTATTTATTATGGGAGGACGATGCGGGATGATGGCTGAGAGGGCAATGAGAAGGGCGGACAAGCGCGTCGACGACGGGGCGTGGATTGCCGATGTGCTGCGGTCCGGGCAGGTGATTTATCTGGGGTTGGTCACCCCTGAGGGAGACCCCTACGTGGTGCCGATGGGCTACGGGTACGGGGACGGCGCAATATTTCTGCACGGCGCGAACAGGGGCATGAAGAACGACATAATAGCATCCAACCCTAGGGTCTCGTTCAACGTGGCGGTCGGCGTCGAGCTGGAGAGGGGCGAACTGGGCGAGGATTTCAGCATGAAGTACAGGAGCGTCACGGGGTTCGGGGAGATAAGGGAGATAACGGAGCTGGGCGAGAAGAACGCGGCGCTGGCCGTGCTGATGAGACAGTATTCCGGACCGCACAGGGATCTCACGGAGAGGAACAAGGACTCGGTCTGGGTGGCCAGGATCGACATAGGCCGGATGACGGGCAAGGCGAGCGGCTACCCGAAGCCGCAGGCCGGGTCCTGACGACGTCCCGGACCGGAGGTGTTTGGATGCTGCCTGAGACTGTGGAGTGGAGAGGCGGCGCGCTTCGGATCGTCGATCAGCGCGCGCTGCCGGACGAGTTAAAATTTATCGACTGCAGCTGCGTCGGCGACGTGGCCCTCGCGATCCGCGATCTGGCCGTGAGGGGGGCCCCCGCGATAGGGATCGCCGCCGCCTACGGGGTCGTGCTGGGGGTCTTGCGGGACCGCTCCGGCCTCGACGGGTACATAGCGGAGCTCGCGTCGACGAGGCCGACCGCCGTGAACCTATTCTGGGCCCTGGAACGCATGAGGCGTGCTGCCCTGGAACGGAGGGACGAGCCGGACGAAATGTTCGCGTCCGGGATGCTGGGCGAGGCTCGCGCGATACACGAGGAGGACGTCAGGAACAACAGGCGGCTCGGCGCGTTTGGTCAGTCGCTGCTTCCCTCCTCCGCTTCGGTTCTCACTCACTGCAACGCAGGGGCTCTGGCGACGGGAGGTTACGGCACGGCCCTGGGCGTCCTGAGGGCAGCCCGCGAGGAGGGCAAGGCGATTCGGGTCTACGCGGACGAGACGCGCCCGCTGCTGCAGGGCGCGCGTCTTACGGCGTGGGAGCTGTCCCGTGACGGGTTTGACGTGACCCTGATATGCGACTCGATGGCGGGGTGTCTCATGAAAAGCGGAAAAATCGACGCCGTCATAGTCGGGGCGGACAGAATTTCCGCCAACGGCGACGTCGCCAACAAGATCGGCACATACGGCCTGTCCGTCATGGCGCGCCACCACAATGTCCCGTTCTACGTGGCCGCGCCCCGCAGCACGCTCGACCTGTCGCTAGAGTCCGGGGACGAAATTCCCATCGAGGAGCGCGCCGGGGATGAGATAAGGCGTCTGCCCGGGGGCAGGTCCGTGCCGGACTATATCCCGGCGTGGAACCCGGCCTTCGACGTCACCCCCGCGAATCTGGTGACTGCCATAATAACCGAGGACGGCGTCCACAGGCCGCCCTACGGCTTTTAGGACAGCATCAGCCTGATTATGAACGGCATGGTGGATATTATCGCGATGTACCGGGTCAGGTGGAGGACGCCTATGGTCAGTGAGTCGGCCTTCATCTCCTCCGCCACCACCACCATCTGAGAGAGCCCTCCGGCGCAGGTGGAGAGCAGGCACGTGAGCGGCGCCCAGCCCGTCATCTTTTGGAGGATGACGGCGAGCAGCAGGTTGAGCGCAGTGACCAGCACGTTGCAGGACACGAGGGCTGTCAAAAACTTGGCGTCAGTCAGGTAGCCGATCTGCTCCGGGCCGAAGCGCTCCGCTATGGCGAGCCCGAGCCCTATCTGGGCCACTGTGACGACCCGAGGGGATATTTCATAGGTCCTGCCGGAGATCAGCGAGAACGCGCCGGAGGTGCAGAGCGCCCCCAGCATGAAGCCCGCCGGGACGCCGTAAGCGTCGAACAGCCACCCGCCGGCGGCCGACATGAGCGCCATGCAGCAGATGCCACCCCAGGGGAGGGGCGGCAGATTTGCGCCCCCGGGGGCTTCCGGCGTCTTGCAAGCTCTGGTATCGG
>JAISRP010000069.1 GCA_031273585.1 Synergistaceae bacterium | reverse complement strand
CTTGCTTGACTCTAGCCTGACTCTTGCCCGACTCTTGCCTGACTCTAGCCCCACTCTTGCCGGACTCTGGCTTGACTCTGGCTTGACTCTGGCCTAACTCTGGTTTCTCATTAAGAATTTTTTTATCGCCGCGTGATTCTTCGGCGTGCAAGCGCTGTTCGCCAAACTCAGGCACGCTTATGATCATTTGGAAGACATCGCCCTCGATGAGCTGGGGATCCTCCCCTCCGTAGCGTTTGCCATGTTTCATCATGTTACGCATGCCGGAACCGAGTTCGTCCGCTCTGTCGATCTCCCTGAAAAAAGCTCCGATTACCGGGTTCTTCGGGTAGGGCGTGAAAGTGGCGAGGTTCAGGAGGCCAAAACCATGAGGGCGATTGGCGTTGTAAGTTACGACCCTGCCGTACTCTATGATCAGCCTGGCCGGGACGCCGCTTGTGAACTCTCGATGGATTATCAGGTTGGAGGCCACCTCGCGGAAGATGGCGTCTCGCAGGCTCTTGCGCTCGATGCCCTCCAGGAAAAACGGATCGGGCAGGTGTTTTTGGACAAAGGCGATGATACGGTCATAGCTGTCGATCAGATTGGTCCGCACAAGGTCCCGGTCGTCGTAACGATCCACGTTGACCTTGCGCAGGATCAGATCAGTCCGGTGCGCGGGACATGCGGACAGGATCAGTTGATCTGGGCCGAATAGCAGAACCCCGGCCAGGGTAACGCCTTGCAGCCCCGCCCCTGTATCCAGCTGATAAAGCTGGGCGCTCGTAATGAGCTGCTGATCGTCCATCTCGGCCCACGGATGATCTTTTTTATTGATGCGGACATGCCTGCGGCAACGCTCAATCAGGTCCCGACGCAGGTCTTTGAGCTGAATATGAGGGTAGACCCTGTTTTCCGTGTAGGTTGCCTGTTTACGCTGATAAAGATGCGCCACCTGAACGGTGTGGTCGGTGATGTCCATGTCGCCGTCCTCGTTGCGGTCATAGATTCGTCCATTGCACCTATGAACCTGGGAGCTCTCTGGAACATAAATTCGCAGCAGATACTTCCCATCCGCCATCGCTTCATCGATGGAGAGATACGTGGGCGGGATTAGCTTCTGCGGGTTGTTGACGGACGTAACAAAATCCTTGCGAATGGCCGCCAACGCGGACGGATATACTCCCTGAACAGTCCCGTCGTCCTGTACGCCCAGCAGTATGGTCCCGCCGTGTCGATTGAGAAACGCGCAAACCGTCTCGTAGACATCACGGTTAAGCTGACTGTGGCAGGTCTTGAACTCGAGGTCGATGCCCTCGCCCTTTCGGATCAGATCTTTCACCTGGCGTTCGTCTATGTCCATTTAGTCCATTGCCCTTTAGCTACAGCCATGATTGAAATGTGGGGAAGGGCTGATTCTTCGTCAATTCTTTTGCGGTCTTCGGATACAAACAAAAAATTTCATCCTGTATGCCAAAATATCCGCCCCTTTCATCCTCTACTGGAGGTATTATATACCTTTATCTAAATATTTAGGAAAACGCTGTTTTGATCGCCCAAACGACATTTTGCCGCTCGAGGAATGCAGGGCCGGTCGGGATTTTAATATTCACCCTTTTTGGCGATGACTGCCCGTTCCTCGTCGAGGGGTTTGCCCGTGATTTCGTCAGTTCAGTCTGCCGACGGGAGTCCGGCCCTCGATGGCGTCAACCGCCTCCTGGGCCGCAACTATGCGGGATGTGTCGAGCGCCTCCTGCGTGTACCACGCGCAGTGCGGCGTGTTTATCACCTGCAGCGTGTTGTAAATAGGCTTCGAGAGGTCCGGCCACTCCATGTCCTCCGTCATGTCGAGCGCAGCGCCGTACACTATGCCGCTCTCGATGGCTTCGAGCAGGGCTGAGTCGTCGATCAGGCCTCCCCTGGCCGCGTTCACGACGTAGGCGCCCTTTTTCAGCAATTTGAACGCTGCCCGGTCCATTATGTGGTGCGTCTCCTTCGTGTAGGGGAGGTGGAGGCTGATCACGTCGGACGACGCCAGCAGGTTCTCGAAATTAGCCGCCTCAACGCCGAGCTCGCGGGCCCTCTCGCCGTTTATAAAGGGGTCGTGCGCCATGATCCTGCCGAAGATCGGCTTCGCCTTCCTCGCCAGAAGCTGCCCTATTTTGCCGAACCCGATTATCCCCAGTGTGACGTCGGAGAACCTTCTCATTATCGGGAATGCCTTGTACATCCAGTTTTTCTGCGTTTTTATCGCCTGATCGTAGAACGGCAGGTGCCTCAGGAGCATCGTAACGGCGGCCAGCGCGTAGTCGGAGACCTCCTCTATGTTGTAGGCCGGCACGTTGCAGACCGCTATGTTCCTACTCGTGGCGGCTTCGACGTCTATGTTGTCGACCCCCATTCCCTGCCTTACAATGACCTTGCACCTCCCCATGCGCTCGATGTCATCCGCCGTGACTGGCATGTTCGCCACGATCAGCCCGTCGATGTCCGGCAGCATGGCCTGATACTCCTCGCTCGTGAGGCTCAGCCTGACGCTCACCCCTGCCTTTTCGAAAATCGGGCGCTCCAGGTCGTACCCCTCGAAGTTGAACGCGCTGAAAATACCCACAGTGGGCATTGACTCCACCCCCATCTCTACCCGGTTTTTTTAAAGTTTTTCGAGGGCGCTCGTCATCTCCCTCATGGCCATCTCGACGTCCTCGTAGGAGCGGCAGTAGGCCATGCGGAAGTATCCGGGCGCGCCGAAGTTATCCCCCGGGACCGTTGCCACCCCTGCCTCGTCCAGTATGTATCTGCAAAATTCCGCCGCGCTCATGTCCGCGGTTATCCTGGGAAATATGTAGAACGCCCCCTGCGGCGTGATCGCCTGTATGCCCTTCATCCTGCCGATGTAGCTCATGGCCATGTCGCGGCGGCGCTTGTACTCGCCTATCATTTTGGCCACGTCGTCCCACGCGCTCGTAAACGCCGCGGCGACGCCCGCCTGCGCGAATGACGCGGCGCAGGTCGTCACGTTCTGGTGGGCCTTCACGATATACCTGTGGGTCGAGGGCGGGACGACGGCCCAGCCAACCCGCCAGCCCGTCATGGCGAACATCTTCGACGCCGAGCTTATGATAATCGTCCTGTCCGCCATGCCGGGCAGGGAGGCTATGCTCGTGTGACGCCCCTCGTACAGAAACTGCTCGTAGCACTCGTCTGAGATGACATAGATGTCGTGCTTTTCGGCTATTTCGGCCACGGCCCTCAGGTCGCCGTCCGTCATGACGTACCCGGAGGGGT
>JAISRP010000176.1 GCA_031273585.1 Synergistaceae bacterium | reverse complement strand
GACTGGTCCCCCGGCGGGTCTGGGCGGCGCCCAGGGTCCTTCTTCTTTAAAGGGGGCGCTGCATGTATACGCTTACAGTAAACGGAAAGAGAAAGACGTGTTCTGAGAATAAGCATCTGCTCGATTTTTTGCGCGACGACCTTCGCCTGACCGGTGCAAAAAACGGATGCGGGAGCGGCGCCTGCGGGGCCTGTACGGTTCTGGTGGACGGGAGGGCGGCTCGGGCCTGCGTCGTTACGCTCGACAAGCTCGACGGAAAATCTGTGGTCACGGTGGAGGGGTTGTCCGAACGCGAGGCGGACGTGTACTCATGGGCCTTTGCTGAGGCTGGGGCGGTGCAGTGCGGGTTTTGCATCCCCGGGATGGTGATGAGCGCGAAGGGTCTGCTGGATCAGAACCCCGACCCGTCCCCGGACGACGTTAAAAAATCCCTGCGCGGCAATATATGCCGCTGTACGGGATATGTAAAGATAGAGGACGCAGTGAGACTCGCCGCCAGAATTTTCCGCTCGGGGGAGGACGTGCCGCGGCGTCCGCTCGCCGGGCGGATAGGCGAGGATTTCCATCGCGTGGACTCCGTGGCGAAGACGCTCGGGACCGGGCTCTACGCGGACGACGTTGAAATAGAGGGGATGCTGTACGCGAGCGCGCTGCGGACGCCGCACCCGAGGGCGCTGGTCAAGTCCATAGACGCGTCCGAGGCGCTGGCGCACGATGACTGCCGCGCGGTGTTCACGGCGCGCGACGTGCCCGGCAGCAACAAGATAGGGCACCTCGCGTTTATCTCGGATTGGGACGTGATGATAGCGGAGGGGGACGCGACCAGATACGTCGGCGACGCGGTAGCCCTGGTGGTCTCGGAAAAGCGTGAGAGCCTGAGCGCGATAAAGTCGCTGGTCAGGGTGGATTACGATGTTTACGAGCCCGTATCCTCCCCGGCGGAGGCCCTGGCGGAGGGCGCCCCGAGGCTGCACGAAAATGGCAACATCCTGAGCCACGAACACCTGATCCGCGGGGACGCGAAATCTGCCCTCGAAAAGTCGAAGTACGTGGTCACGCGTCACTACTCCGTGCCCTTCACAGAACACGCGTTCATGGAGCCGGAGTGCGCGATCGGGATGCCGGAGGGCCGCGACGGGATACTGCTCTACACGGCGGGGCAGAGCATCTACGACGAGCAGCGCGAGGTTGCGCGTATGCTGGGATTGCCCCGGGAAAAGGTACACGTCAAGGGGATGCTGGTCGGGGGAGGTTTTGGGGGAAAGGAGGACATGAGCGTCCAGCACCACGCCGCGCTCGCGGCGTGGCTCCTGAAGCGTCCGGTGAAGGTCGGGCTGTCCAGGCAGGAGAGCATCCTCGTCCACCCCAAGCGCCACGCGATGGAGATGGATTTCACGACCGGGTGCGACGAGAACGGAATTATCACGGCCACGAAGGCCGTCGTGGTGAGCGACACGGGCGCTTACGCCTCGCTCGGCGGCCCGGTGCTTCAGCGGGCCTGCACTCACGCGGCGGGGCCGTACAACTATCAGAACATAGACATCGAGGGCACGGCCGTATACACGAACAACCCCCCGGGCGGGGCGTTCCGCGGTTTCGGCGTCTGTCAGACGGCGTTCGCGATAGAGAGCAACTTGAATATGCTCGCCGAGATGGCCGGCATCTCCCCCTGGGAGATTCGTTACCGCAACGCCGTCAAGCCGGGGGACGTGCTGCCGAACGGACAAGTCGCGGACGAGTCCACCGCCGTGCGCGAGTGCCTGATGGCCGTCAGGGACGCCTATGAGGGCGCGCGTTTCGCCGGGGTCTCCGCGTTTTTTAAGAACAGCGGGGTCGGGGTCGGGCTGCCGGACACGAGCCGCTGCATCGTCTCGGTGGAGGGCGGGCGCGCCCACATACGCACGAGCGCCGCCTGCATAGGGCAGGGGCTCGCGACCGTCGTCACCCAGATAGTCTGCGAGGTGACGGGACTGCCGCCGGACCTGATAGTGGTGGAACCCCCCGACACCGGCCGCACGCCCGACGCCGGCACCACCACGGCGTCCCGTCAGACCGTGTTCACCGGGGAGTCGACGCGCCGGGCCGCCTCCATGCTGAGGAGCGCCCTGGACGCGGGAAAGAGCCTGGACCAGTTGGAGGGTGAGGAGTTCTACGCCGAATACCTGGGCGAGACGGACCCGATGGGCAGCGACAAGGAGAATCCCAGGAGCCACGTCGCCTACGGCTACGCGGCGGAGGTTGTCGAGCTCGAGGACGACGGCAGAATCAAGAGAATAGTCGCCGCCTACGACCTTGGCAGCGTGATAAACCCCAAGGCGGCGGAGGGTCAGATAGAGGGCGGAATCGTGATGGGCCTGGGCTATGCCCTGACCGAGGATTACCCGCTGGAAAATTGCGTGCCCAAGGCGAAATACGGGACCCTGGGCCTCTTCAGGGCAACCGAAGTTCCGCCTATGGAGATAATCACGATCAGGGGGCGTGGCAGCACGGACGTGGCGTGCGGGGCAAAGGGAGTGGGCGAGCTGGCGACGATCCCCACAGCGCCGGCCGCGGCAGGCGCGTACTACGCGCTAGACGGCAAACTGCGATTGAAGCTCCCGATGGAGGATACATTTTATAGAAGGAGGAGGACATGAGACATCAGCGCCCGGCCTGGACGAATCTACCGCTCATCCTTCAGTATCCGGGGACGCCCAGCTTCTTGCAGATTTCTCGGACTTCCGGGTGCAGGTAGACGCCGTTCTCCTCGAATGTCCGGCCGTCCAGGATTATGGTTGGGTTGAGGACTATTCCGTCAGTGTGCCCCGCCGCGGCCCACTCCTTTGCCATTATCGACTTGCCCTGGCTTCCTATGCCGAACTCTATGCAGCCAAAGACGCGCTCGTCCTCGACAATCCGCCCCGTGATCGACGTGACGCCCGGGTTGAACCCGAGCGAGTAGTGGGCTATGCGATACATGTTCTCCGGGTCGCGCAGCCCCTCCATCCAGCGGCTGAACACCTCCGCGTCGCGCCCGCCCCGGATGTCGCCGATCCTGCCCTCCCTGACGGTCATGGAGACCGGGGAGGACAGCCTGCCTATCTCCAGGGGCGGCCAGAGCGCGCCGTCGAATACGAGCGTCCCCTCTATTGTCTCCTCAATTGGGTTCCACGAAATTTGACCGGCGAGCATCACCGGGTAGCCCTTCTCGGTCGCCCTCCTGCCGGAGAGACGGACCCTGCGCCCCCTGTTGAAGCCCTTCAGGTCCGTGCCGGAGGAGCTCTTGACGATCACCTCGTCGGACGCCTCCACGTGCCGCTGAAGCGTCTCGCCGAGCTCGATCACGAGCCCGTAATCGATGCCGGCGATCGTGCGGACCATCATCATCACGTCCATCCCGGTGAGGCATATATACCGGCATCCGGCGTTCAGCGCGGCCCTGAAGCACGGCGAATGCATCACGTAGGAGTATGTAAACTCTATCCACACGTCCGAGCGCTCCACTGCCGCGGCTATCGGG
>JAISRP010000124.1 GCA_031273585.1 Synergistaceae bacterium | reverse complement strand
CAGTCCGCAGAAATTAACAGATTAGCTCCGTTGAAATACGGCGCGTTTACAGGCGCGAGCTTAATCTGACAGGGCCACTGCCGTAGTTCGCTCCCTTGCGCGGTTGATTCAGTTTGCTCTGTCTGAACGTCAGAATGATTGCGTTCAATTGTGTGAGCGTTTGAACCGGGGCAACCGCCTTTCGGAGGCGTGTGCTGTTTTGCGTGTTTAGCTTGCTCCGCTTTGACCGCCGTCGCATCATACTTCAGAGCTTCACGCTCCTCGAACGTAATCGCTCCCGTCGGACACGTCGGCAGACAATCTCCCACTCCGTCGCAGTAATCGTCGCGCAGAAGCCGCGCCTTGCCGTGGATTATTCCAATCGCGCCCTCGTGGCAAGCTGTCGCGCATATTCCGCACCCGTTGCATTTGTCCTCGTCGATTTTGATGATTTTTCTTAACATTGATTTCCCCTCCCCTTTGGCTTGTTGAAAGCATAACAAGCCAAAAGGGCAACAGTCTGTTGTAAATCCAACGCGCTGTAAAAAATTAGTCGTAGCGTTTTCCTCTCGAATACATCGTTTTAGCAACCTCCGCAATTCGAGGTAAGGTTACGTCCTTCAACGCCCATTGCTTGCATACCTCAAAGCCGTCAACAGAGTGCAAGTCACAGCCAAAAAAGTGTATAGGGTCCAGGGAACTCTGCTCCCTGGCGGGGTTTGGGGCGGCCCCCAAGGTCCTGTCCGCGGATTTGGGGTTGAAATTTGGGCTTGCGGATGCCCGAGGCAATGGAGTAGACTTAGAGGGCGGCATATTGCCGCCCTAATTTATTTTGGAGGTAAACGGTATCGGATGAGAGGAATCGAGGGGGCCCTCGCGGCGCTGGGCGAGGTTGAGCGTGGGGTTTTTGCCGCTGAGGCGCTGCGGCATATATGGCCCAAAGTAGTTCCGACCGAGAGGAAGCTCACTGCGACGCTCATCTACACCGTGCTTCGGAAAATGGGGCTGTGGAGGCACCTGCTCGCCAAGTACTGCAGGCGTCCTGTGGAGTCCCTCACCCCGGAAACCGTGAGCGCCCTGCTGATTGGCATAGCGGGGGTGCTCGAGCTGGAACATTTTAAGCCCGGCGTCCTCGTGAACGCGATCGTCCAGTATGTGAAGGGCGCAAAGAACGTGAACGAGGCCGTGAACGAGCCGCCCCTGGTGAACGCGGTGCTGCACGCTGTGATGGAGAATGCCCCGGCTTACATAGGCAGGCTTCGCGCCTCATCCGAGATGAGGGATCAGGCGCTCGTGACCGGGGTCCCGGGCTGGGTCGCCGCGGAGTGGAGCCGCGAGTGTGGGGTTAAGGAGGCGCGCCGACTGCTTCACCTCACGACCGCGCCCACCTGCATGACGGTCCGCCTGTCGCCCGGGGTCGACCGCGCGGGGTGGATGGAGAGATACGGCGAGCTCTCCTCCGCCTCCGAGGTATCGCAGTCGGCAGTCCTGCTCGAGTCGAACCCGTATCCCGCAGACCTTCCTGGTTACGCGGATGGGGCGGTCACGCCCCAGAGCGAGTCGTCGATCTGGGCCGTCGAGTGTATGATGGCTCACTGGCAGGGCGGCGCGCTGCTCGACATGTGCGTTGGCAGAGGGGTGAAGGCCGGGCACATACTCTCGTACTGCAAGGAGGCCACGGTCGAGGGGTGGGACCTGTCGAACGCCAGGCTCAGGGCGGCTTCCGGCGAGTTCGACCGTCTCGGTGTGGGGGGGAGGATCCGCTCGATATGCGGGGACGCCACTACTATGATCCCGGAGGCCCCTCCGTCGGCCATCCTGCTGGACGCCCCCTGTTCAGGGAGCGGAACGTGGGGAAGGCACCCGGAGGGGAAGTGGAGGATGAATCCCGCAAAGCTCAAGAGGGCGTCGGATCTTCAGGAGAGGCTCTTCGCCAGGGCGGCGGATATTCTTCTGCCGGGCGGCATACTCATGTACAGCACATGCAGCATCTTCCGCGAGGAGAACGAGAAGGTCGTCGGCTCGGCGCTGTCGTCGAGGCAGGACCTGGTCGAGCTGCCGGTCCGCACGAAGTTCGCCTCGCAGAGGAAGGGGCGTCCCTACGGCATGATCATGTTTCCTGAATCTCCGTGGCTTGATGGATTTTACGTCGCCATATTCAGGAAAAAAAGATAAAATAGGCGGTGATGGATAATGACATCGGGTCGGGCGCGCCGAGGCGCGCTCGAGTGCCGGAATTTTTAGGAGGAGTCTCGTGTGAACAGGATCTTCAGGTTGGGGATAATGATCGCGCTTCTGGTGCTGGTCGTATCCGGTTTTATGGCGTTGCGCATAATTTTTGTCGACAGACCGGAGGTAGACGTGCCCGCGCTCGTGGGGCTTTCCGCTGTCGAGGCGACCAACAGTCTGCAGGGGGCGGGGCTCGTAGCCCGGATAGATCAGGTTGACTCCGACCAGCAGGAGGGCGTCGTGATATCGCAGGTTCCGGCGGCGGGCGAGAAAGTGGAGAAGGGCAAGATCGTCACGCTCCGGGCGAGCAGGGGCGGAAGTCAGTCCAGAATACCGGACGTGCGCGGGCTGGAGTTCGCCGTGGCGGCCAGAACGCTCGACGAGTCCGGGTTCAAGGTTGGGGCGGTGCTCCGCGTGTCCGACTCGCTCAAACCGTCCGGCACGATCATAGCCCAGAACCCCGCGTCGCCGGCAATGGTCCTGAACAACAGGATGGTCGACCTGCTCGTGAGCGAGGGGCAGACGGGCAAGAACGAGATGGTGCAGGTCCCCGACCTCAAGGGACAGGCCGAGGCGCTGGCGAGGCAGATAATACAGCAGAGCGATCTCACTGTGGCGAAGGTGCTGACAGTCGAGTCCAATCAGGCGCCGATAGGGGCGGTCGTCAGGACTCAGCCCAGGGCCGGCTCCAGGGTGCCGGCCGGCAACGCGGTAACGATATACATAGCCAAGGAGCCGGAGGCGCCGAGGATACCGGCGGAGCAGGCTGCGGCGGACGGCAATCCGACCCCAGTCATAACGACGACTCCGGTCCAGGAGACCCCGCCGCAGCAGGTTGAGACCCCTGTGAGGCAGGCGCCGGTGATGCCCGAGTGGGACCCGCGGTCGGCCGCGACTCAGGGAACGGCCGTCCAGACGCAGCCACCAGCGGGCGGGAACGATGTCACAGAACAGCCGAGGCCGGCCGTTGCCGGAAAGACGGCTCGCATACGCTATCAGGTGCCGCCTCTTACGAGATCCCTGCAGCTGAGGATAGAGATCACGGACCAGTCCGGCACGAGGACTCTCCGGGACCAGACCGCGACGGGCGGGGAGTATATATCGATGAACGAGCCATACTCCGGAAACGCCACGGTCGCAGTTCGCCTAGGGGGCGAGATGGTCTGGCAGGAGAGATACGATTGAGCGGCGCGGGCCCCTCCCTGAGGGGCGGCAAAAAATTCCTGCTGGCCCCGTCCATACTGAGCGCGGATCCGCTCGCCATAGGAGACTCGATAACAAGACTGAAGGGCGAGCATGATTGGATTCACGTGGATGTCATGGACGGCCGGTTCGTGCCGAACCTCTCCTATGGGCCTCAGGTTGTATCCCGTTTGCGGGAGTCCCTTCCGGACAGCTTCATCGACGTGCATATAATGGCGGAGCCGGCGGAGAGCTTCATCGATATGTTCGTCCAGGCCCGTCCCGACCTGATCACTCTGCACGCCGAGGCGGCGCGCCACGTTCACATGGCCCTCGGAAGGTTGAGGTCGCTGGGTGTTCGCCCTGGGATTGCGATCAACCCCGGAACGCCCCTCTGCATGATCGAACCCGTCCTGCACCTCGTTGACCTCGTCCTCGTTATGAGCGTCAACCCCGGTTTCGGGGGACAGAGGTTCATACCGGAGACGCTGCCGAAGGTGCGCGACCTAGTAAGGCTCAGGGCGGTCCGGGAGCTGGACTACGTCATCGAGATGGACGGCGGGATCGGCGCCGATAACGCTGGTATGCTGGTGTCGTCGGGCTGCGACGTGTTGGTCGCGGGCAGCGCCGTATTCGGCTGTGACGACCCGGCGGAGGCCGCCGCTCGAATCAGGCGCGCCGCCGAGGGGGGCGACGCGGTCCGTCCTTGCGTGAAATGAGGGTCCCGCGCAAGACGACATACGGAGGACAGTGGGTCCCGCCCACGCCCGGCGGGGTCGATATCTGGACTTGCCGAACGATGATCCGGAGGCATGATGAACATGCGGGATAGATTTTCCGTCAAGCCGACAGAGGCCGCAGACGGCCTCTCCATACTCGGCGCTCACCTCAGGATGCTGAGGGAGGCGCAGGGCCTCTCGTACGACGATGTGGCAAAGTCTACCCACGTGAGGCCGCACATCCTGAAGGCGATAGAGGAGGGGCGCATTGAGGCCGAGGCCGCGCCGGTTTACGCGCGCGGTTTTACCAAGACGTACTGCGAGTTCCTCATGGCAATGGACCTCTGGAAAAAGTACAGCGGCGCCCTCCCCGAGGAGTCGCGGCCCCCCGGGCAGGACTCGGACGGGACCCTGATTGAGCTGAACCCTCCCACCCCAATGTTCCGGCGGTCATCGATAATATGGGTGTACATAATGCTGGTGATAGCCGTGCTGGGCGCCGCGTATCTCCTGTGGAACCAGCACAGCGACCCCGGCGGGATCGAGTTTCCCCTGAGGATCACTGGCAATGATCTGATCGGGGACGCGCCGATGCGGTCGTCCGACCTGTCCCCGGACGCGATTGCATCTGCGCTGAGTTACGACATCCCCCTCAGCCAGGAGCTCGGCATATTTTCCTACGACGTCGCATCGGCCAACATAACGTCGGGAGACCTGACGTGGAGCGCCGCGCCCGGCATCGCCGCGTCCGCGTCAGTGACGCCGTCAGGCTCCGGCGACCTGTCGTGGATGAACAGCGGAGCCAGCTCTCCGAGCGTGGACCTGTCCCCGCCCCCCGTGCCACAGCCGGTGCCGGTCAGGATAAAGGACAGGAGGCTGCGGATCGTCATAACCGGCCGGGAGAACAACCTGATAGTGGAGCAGAACGGCAAGGTCGTGACTCGCAGGAGGCTGTCGAACGGCGGGGCCAGGGAGTACGACGTGAGGGGGGACACCTCGGTGAGCCTGAGCGTCGGCAGCGCGGCCGAGATCACGTGGTTCGGAAAGAAGTACGAGCAGGTCGGGCTGGATGCAAATCCGTTGGCGCTGGTTTTTCATCCCGACGGCACGGTGAGCGTCAAGAGCGGAAACACGGCGTACTTCTCCGACGGAGCCCCGGTTCTGTGACATCAGACGGGGCGGCCTCCCGCGTCATCGGCGGGACGGCGTATATTCTGAGCATGGGCTGTTCTAAGAACACGGTCGACAGCGAGAGGTTCGCGGCGGTTCTGCGCGGCGAGGGCTTTGTGATGGCCTCTCGGGCCGAGGGCGCCGAGGTCTGTCTGGTCAATACCTGCGGATTTCTGAGGGAGGCGGTCGAGGAGAACATCGCCGCAATACTCGACCTGGCGGAGATGAAGTCCCGCGGCATCGTCGGGAGGATAGCCGTCGTGGGCTGTCTCGTCGGCAGGTACGGCGCGGACTTGGGGAGGGATATCCCGGAGGTCGACTTCTGGGGGGACTGCGAGGACTACGCCTCGCTGTTGCGAGCGCTGTCCCCAGGCGCCTGTGATTTGCCACGTCCCGGACGGGGCGCTCTGCCGGGCGGCCCCAGTCACGTGAGATACCTGAAGCTTGCGGAGGGCTGCGACAACAGGTGCTCGTACTGCACCATTCCCTCGATACGTGGAGGGCTTCGCAGCGCGCCCATAGCCTCCCTCGTCGGGGAGGCGGAGGCCCTGGTGACGGAGGGGGCAAGTGAGATATGCCTCGTGGCTCAGGACCTGACAGCTTACGGTCGGGATCTGGGCGGCGGCGTCACCCTGACGGGGCTGATCGATGCCCTCGAGTCGTCGCTTCCTCCGGATTTATGGCTGAGGCTGCTCTACCTGCAGCCGTCAGGCATCGACTCGGGGCTGCTCGAACGGGTGGCCGGAGGCAGGCAGGTGCTGCCGTACCTCGACATGCCGATTCAGCACTCCAGCCCGGAGGTGCTGGCCGCCATGAACAGGGCGTCCGATTCCGGGAAGATCCTTGAGATCTTCAGAACCGCACGGCAGATCAGGCAGGACTTCGCGCTGCGCACCACCGTCATGGTCGGTTTTCCCGGGGAGACGCGCCGGGATTTTGACGGTCTGCTGCGCTTCCTCGATGAGGCCCGAGCCGACAGGGTAGGGGCGTTTGCCTTCTCCCCCGAGGAGGGGACGCCGGCTGCCTCCATGCCGCGCCAGGTGCCGCGGCGGACGAAGATGGCGAGGCTGGAGCGCCTGATGGCCCATCAGGACGGCATATCGCTCTCCAGGGGGGAGCTATTCGTGGGGAGCGAGCTCGACGTGCTCGTCGACCGGGAGACGGAGCCGGGCACGGCGGAGGGGAGGTCCTTCAGGGACGCGCCGGAGGTGGACGGCGTAGTGGAGGTCAGGGGCGTCCCGCCTGACCTCGGGCCCGGGGACAGGATAAGGGCGCTCGTGACTGATGCGTACGAGCATGACATGATCGCCTCGCATCTAACGGGCGGCGCATCTCATGGCTGATCGCGGCGGAGCCCGGTTCGCGACATGGTACGGGCTCATATCGACGATGGGGGGCGTTGGGTTCCTCAAGGGCATGTCCGGGATGGCAGCCACTCTGGCCGCGTTCGTCATCCTCATCGCGGCAGGCGGCGTAGGCCTCCCGGCGGTGGGAGCGGCAGCCCTGGCCGGGGGCGTCGCGGCGGACGGATACGCGCGGCGGGCGTCTTGTGACGCGCGTCCGGAGGAGATCGTGATAGACAAGGCGGTGGGATACTGGACGTCGATGCTGTGGCTGGATTCGTCATACGCGGTCGTGGCCCTGATACTGTTCCGGCTCGTCGACATCGTAAGGCCGTTTCCGTTGGCCGCTGCGAACCTCCTGCCGCGCGGGGCCGGGATAATGGCGGGCGGCATCATGGGCGGCGCTATGGTCAACATTTTGATGCGCGCGTTGTCGTGGCTATTCTTCGCCGGAGGGTTCGATCTGATATATCGTTATTTGGTGAATGGGGTGTGACGCTGAATGTTCGATGCGATAACTTTGCGCCGGGAGATCGGCCGGCTCGCGCGGGAGATAGTGCGGGTGTCATCCGGGCTCGGCCCGGGCCTCGCTGGGGACGGGAATCTCTTCACGTTCGCCGAGTCGTGCACGGGGGGGCTCGTCGCGTGTTCCATAGCGGCGGCGCCGGGGGCGTCGAAATTTTTCCCCGGCAGCGTGGTTGCCTACAGCGACAGGTCGAAGATAGAGCGCCTGTCCGTGACGCCGGAGACCATCGAGAGGCATGGCGCGGTGAGCGGCGAGTGCGCGGCCGAGATGGCCTGGGGCGCTCTGGAGCTGTTCGATGCGGCGATGGCAGTCAGCGTGACCGGGATAGCCGGTCCGTCCGGCGGCAGTTTACAGAAACCGGTGGGCACAGTCTGGCTCGCCCTGGCCCGCGGCGACGGCAGGGTGAGTCTCCGGCGGGGATCTTACGGCGGGTGCGGGAGGGAGCTCGTCCAACTGCGCGCCGCCCGCTCGGCGCTGAGGCTGATCATGACGGGGCTCGATGAGCTCTAGGAAATTGACGGCTGGACCTGAGGGCCGGAGCGCCGTCAGGCATGGCCCTGTAACCGGCGGATGTGGCGCGTTTTTTCGATATGGAGGTGGAGCCTTTGGCCAAGAGGAAAGAGTCCGTTACAAAAGAGGAGATACTGGATAGGGCAATAAGCGAGATCAAGCAGAAGTTCGGCGACGGGGCAATCATGAAGATGGGCGAGCGGACGAACATGAACATCGAGGTCATACCCACTGGGGTTCTGCCGCTCGACGTCGCATTGGGCATAGGAGGGGTCCCGAGGGGGCGCGTCGTTGAGCTGTACGGTCCGGAGGGGGGCGGCAAGACGACGATCGCTCTTCACATCATAGCAGAGGCTCAGAGGAGCGGAGGAGTCACCGCCTTCATAGACGCCGAGCACGCGCTGGACCCAGGGCTTGCGGCGGCGATAGGCGTCAACACGAGCGACATGTACATATCGCAGCCGGACAGCGGCGAGCAGGCCTTCTACATAATGGATATGCTCGTCCGGAGCGGGGCTGTGGAGCTGATAGTGGTGGACTCGGTCGCGGCTCTGACGCCGCAGGGCGAGATCGACGGAAGGATAGAGGACGGCCCCAACAAGAGCGTCGGCCTGCACGCGCGCCTGATGTCGTACGCTCTGAGGCGGCTCACGTCGGTCATCTCGAAGAGCAGGACGACCGTGATATTCATAAACCAGCTCCGAGCCATGATCAGCACCGGCTACAGCAGCGGCCCCTCCGAGACGACGACAGGAGGCAGGGCGCTCAAGTTCTACAGCTCCGTCCGCATAGAGGTGAGGAGGGGGGCCACCGTCAGCCAGGGGGATATACCCATAGGGCACGAGCTCAAGATAAAGGTCACGAAGAACAAGCAGGCGCCGCCCTTCCGGGTGGCTCATACCACGCTGATCTACGGGCATGGGGTGCCCAAGGCGATGGCGGTGCTGGACATGGCCCTCGACATGAACGTCGTCAAGAGGAAGGGCTCGTGGATAGCCTACAAGGGCGAGACGCTGGCCCAGGGCAAGGAGGGCACGGCGGAGTACCTGGAGGATCACCCGGAGCTGATGGAGGAGATAAAGCGCGAGGTGCTGGCGCTCGTGGCGGAGGCAAACGGGCTGGTGCTCCAGTCGGAGGAAACGGAGGAGAGCGCCGCGCCCTTCCCGGATGACCCGATAGAGGAGAGCATACGGGAACTGGAGGACGGCGCCATAGCCATGGACCTGGACGTCCCATTGCCGGAGGAGTGAGGGGCGCGAACCGCCCCGAGGATATAGCCGATTGAATAAACCGTGTGGAATTTTGCCGATGGCGGTTGCGGTGACAGCAAAGGTTTTCAATCTTTACCCTTTAGGTTTCTAATGTTAAATTGCTATAAACGATAAACGGTTAGATACATTAAAGCCGGGCGGAGCTTCGAGGCCGCCCGGCTTCTTCGTAGTTTATAAAAAATATTTTGCCTAGCTGCCGCTGGCGTTCTTCTTCTTGAGTTCCTGCACGACGTCGTCGGTGATGTCTATGCCGCCGTAGAAGAGGGCGGTCTTGTCAACGACTACCGTCACCTGCTTGGCGTTAGCGACGCTCCGGACCGCTAAGTCGATGTCCTTGAAGAGGGGCTGCATCAGCTTCTGCTCCTCCTCCGCGATTGCTATACGCATATTTTGAAATATCTCGGCCTTCTTGTTGTTGTCCGTCTCCTTGTCTATGGCCTCCTTGGCCTCTTTCTGCTTGTTGTCGGCGATGTCCTTGATCTGTTTAAGCGTCTGCTCGTACTTCGGGTGCTGGAAGAGAACCCTCTGCGGATCGATGCCGCCGACGCGCTCCTCGGCAGCCATGGCGATTCCACAGGCAAGCACCAGGAGGAACGACGCTAAAAGGCACACCCCAGACAACTTTTTCAATCCATACATATTACAAAGACCTCCTTTTGATTCACCATGATCTTACGTAGCGATATTGAACAACTTGACAAAAAACTGGTTCATCTAAATTGTACTGCTTATTACGGCGCGGTGTCCAAGTATAATTACCTATTGGTCCGCCCCGGCCGGCTGGCCTATAATGATGCCGCCGTCCCGCAACGGATCCGATTATATCACTGGAGGGATTTTCTTGCACTGTCTTGCGACCTTCGAAACCACTCATATGGCGTTGAAATTCGAAAAAATCTGTTTAAAGAGGGGTTTCGACGTGAGGATAATACCGGTCCCCCGTGAGATCTCAACGAGCTGCGGGTTTGCGTGCAGGTATCCCTGCCATCTCAGGGACGCCGTTATGGAGACCGCTCTCGGCTCAAAGATAGAAGTGGCTTCATATCACGAGTTGGAGGACGTCTAGGGGGCCTACCTCGCCCCTAGGGCCAGGGCGAGATTCTTCACCACGAGCTCGACATGTTCGTCGAGCATGTCCGGGAATATCGGCAGCGAAATTTCGCCGGACGAAAATTTCTCGGTGAGGGGAAAATCGCCCTCGAAAAACGCGAATTTTTCCCTGTAGTACGTGTGAAGGTGGAGCGGCACGTAGTGGACCTGCACTCCTATGCCGTTTCCGCGGAGCCTGTCGAATACGTCCTTGCGGCGGCTGCCGTCGACCCAGATAGGGAACAGGTGGTACGAGTGCCCGGGATGGTCCGGCGGCAGCACGATGTCAGGCGCCTCCGACAACATCTCCCTGTACATCACTGCGATCTCCTTGCGCCTCATCACGAAGTAATCGATGTTCTTCAACTGGCTCGCGCCCAGCGCAGACGCCATGTCTGTGAGGCGGTAATTGTACCCGAGCTCCACCATGTCGTTGTCCCATGCCCCCGCGTAGGCCCGGACGAAATCCTCGGGCGACTTTACGATCCCGTGAGATCGAAACAGCCTCAGGCGTTTCGCCAGCTCCGCGGAGTTCGTGACGACCATCCCGCCCTCCGCCGTCGTGATGTGCTTGACCGGGTGGAAGCTGAACACCGTCATGTCAGCCTCCTGCCCGACCTTGTGCAAGCCCCGCTCCGCCCCCAGCGCGTGGGAGGCGTCCTCTATCACCAGTGCGCCAAGCCGGTTTGCGGCGTCCCTGAAATCGGTTATTTTTACCGGGTATCCGGCGAAGCTCACCGGGACTATCGCCCGGACCGGTTCAGCGACGTGCCCCGCGGCGGCCTCGACCGCCCCCGGATCGAGGCAGAGCGTATCGGGGGAGATATCGGCCAGAACAGGCCTTCCCCCGCAGTAGATGACCGAGTTGGCGGTGGCGGCGAACGTCAGCGACGGCGCCACGGCCGCGCTGCCGGGCGCGACGCCGGCAGCGTGCATCGCCCCGTGAAGCGCCGCGGTTCCGCTGGAGAACGAGACGGCGTGGGCGACTCCGACGTAGTCCGCCACGTCCCCCTCGAACTTCTCGACCATGGGCCCGGTCGTGAGCCAGTCGCCCCGCAGGATGGATATTACCGCCTCTATATCATCCTCGCTTATGCTCTGGCGACCATACGGCAGAAAAATCTCCGACATTGAAACGCCCTCCCAGTTAAATTGTTCCTGAACCAGCCGTCGTCAAGACTCGGCCGGTTTGCCTAAATCTACGGGGCGGACCTTGGGGCGCTGCCCCAAACCCCGCCAGGAGGCAGTGCCTCCTGGACCTCCGTCAAGTTTTTTTGTTTTTACCCCGCGGGTTATGCGGCGTTTACCCTGTTCTCGGCCTTCTTCCGTTCGTTCGGGTCCAGTATGCCCTTCCTTATTCTGACGGATTTCGGCGTCACCTCGACCAGCTCGTCGTCCTCTATCCACTCGAGCGACGACTCGACAGTCATCTGGCGCGGGACGTCCAGGACCACCGTGGCCTCCTTCGTGGCAGACCTGTGGTTTGTCTGCTGTTTGCGCTTGGCCGGGTTGCAGGGAAGATCCTTGGGCCGGGCGCTCTCCCCGACCACCATGCCGCAGTAGATCTTCTCGCCGGGGGTTATGAAGAGGGTGCCCCGCTCCTGAAGGTTCTCGAGGCTGTAGCTCGTGGCGATTCCAGAGTCCATGCTGAACATCGAGCCGCGGGAGCGCGATACCACGTCGCCTGCCCACGGCCCGTAGCCAACGAAGCGGGAGGCCAGTATGCCAAGCCCCCTCGTATCCGTCAGAAACTCGCCGCGATACCCGATCAGCCCCCTCGTCGGTATGCGGAAGATGAGGCGCATCGTCCCGGTTCCTCCGTTCTCCATGCCCAGAAGCTCGCCCTTCCGGGACGCGATCTTCTGAATGACCGTCCCCTGGTACTCCTCCGGAACGTCCACGATCAGCTCCTCCATTGGTTCGAGGATCCCGCCGTCGGCGCCCGGCTGCGTGATCACCTCCGGGCGTGAGACGCAGAACTCCATGCCCTCGCGCCGCATCTCCTCTATGAGGATGCCTAGGTGGAGCTCGCCCCTGCCGGATACCTTCACCCCGTCGGGGCGGCCCAGGTCCTCCATCCGGAGGGCCGGGTCAACCCTCGTCTCGCGCTCCAGCCGCGTCTTTATCTGTCTCAAGGTCACCGCGTTGCCCTCATCGCCCGCGAACGGGCCGGTGTTGACCAGGAAGAACATCGACACGGTGGGCTCCTCGATGTCCAGCGGCTTCATCGGAGCGCCGTCGTATTCGGGAGACGACACAGTGTCGCCCAGCGTCATCTCGTCCGGCCCGGAGAACCAGACTATCTCCCCCGCCTCAGCCTCCTCGACCTCGTGCCTGTCGAGCCCGTCCGTTATGAAGAGGTGGGCGCACGTCTCGTTCGAACGCGAGATTATCTCGAAATCGCTCTGCTCGTGGTCCTTCCACCTGGTGTGGGTCACGGCGAGGGGCATTCCCTTCCTAAACGTGCCGCTGGTTATTCGCCCGCAGGCGATCCGGCCCAGGTAGTCGCTCCATGTGAGGGTGCTCACCTGCATGAGCGGCGGCTTGTCCGTCTCGACGCGAGGCGGCGGGACGAACTCGACCAATGTCTCGAACAGCTCCTGCATACCCCGCTTCTCCCCGCCCTCTATCTCGGATCGGTCGCGCACCATCCAGCCGTTGAGGCCGGAGCCGTAAAGCACAGGGAAGTCGCACTGCTCGTCGTTCGCCCCGAGCTCGATGAAGAGGTCGAACGTCCTGTCGAGCGCGGACTCCGGCGTCGCGTTCGGCCTGTCAACCTTGTTCACGACGACTATCGGGCGAAGCCCGAGGCGAAGCGCCCTCATGAGGACGTACCGCGTCTGCGGCATCGGCCCCTCGTTGGCGTCGACCAGGAGCAGAACGGAGTCGACCATGGAGAGGACCCGCTCCACCTCCCCGGAGAAGTCCGCGTGCCCGGGAGTATCCACGATGTTTATCCGATACCCGTTCCAGTCGACCGAGCAGTGCTTGGCCTTTATCGTTATGCCGCGCTCCCGCTCCAGCGAAAGCCCGTCCATGACCCGCTCCTCGATCTGGGCATTATCCCTGAAGGTACGGGTCGCGCGGAAAATTGCGTCTATCAGAGTGGTCTTGCCGTGGTCGATGTGAGCGATTATCGCCACGTTGCGAATCTTTGAAGCGTCGTGCAATGGTGTCACCTCGTTCTTTTTTTTGAAACTTGCGCCAATTTAATGAAGACGACGTGCAATCATACCACATTTTGCTGTCAAGCGGTATTTCTGCCGCAAATGTGTTAAAATATTTGGGGAAGTATTTCATCCAGTCGCCGCCGCAATGCTGGGGCGGAGGAAAGTCCGGGCTCCAAAGGGCAGGGTGCAGGAGAAATTCCTGTGGGTGCGAATCCAAGGAAAGTGCCACAGAAAAAATACCGCCGGCTCCGCCGGCAAGGGTGAAAAGGCGAGGTAAGAGCTCACCGGATGCGCGGCGACGCGCATGCCTGGCAAACCCCACCCGGAGCAAGATCGAATAGGGGAGGTCGAGGCGGCCCGCTGACTCCCGGGTACGATCGCTTATGGATCGCCGCAAGGCGGTTCTCAGATAAATGACTGGACACGACAGAACCCGGCTTACGAAATGCTTCCCATTTAATCGTGAGTGAACATAACGCGTCCCCTTGCGAAGACGCGCATCCGAAAAAATTTACCCTTTTGCGCCGCGACGCCTTGACGAAGGCCCAGCGTGAATATAGGATACGTCTCATGCGTGTCCGTAGCTCAGCTGGATAGAGTGTTGGCCTCCGGAGCCAAAGGTCCCGGGTTCGAATCCCGGCGGGCACGCCAATTGTTGGTAATACTGAGGTCGAGGTTTGTCGCGTCACGTGTGAGGCGTTTATGGGTGATGGCCTCTCTATTTCTTGATACAATTCAATGCGGGAATATGGAGCTTGCCTCCTTTCGTTTTCATGTTATCAATCGGGTTGTCCTTCTTCATTTTGCCTGAATTTTTGAA
>JAISRP010000082.1 GCA_031273585.1 Synergistaceae bacterium | reverse complement strand
GACGGGGAGCGAAAAATACATCGGCTCCGCTACAGTGGCCGACGCGGGCCCCGCAGCGCGGTAAATCATCAAGGTTCCCGATGTTTTTCGCTGCCGTTTTACAGGCGCAAATAGAGCCTAATCCGAATCAGCAAGCCAAGGTGCTCCCTGAAGTCATACCATAACGCCGACTCGGAGATGTAAAAGATAAATTCTTCTTCTTTGTGTTTTATAATAAGCCCTCGCGTGTTATAATTATCGAGGTCCCGGATGGGTATCCGGTCGAGTTTGCCGACTCGACCGGGAGGCATAAGCCCCAAGGTCTAACGAGTGCGACTAACTCGTATTATGATCGTCAGTTTCAGCGCGAAGATCGTCCAGTGTATCCGCACTGGGCGATTCTTCATTATTGCTCTTTTCGCTTTCCGCTTCCGGCTCATATAGTCCACCCCCTTCCGCTTGCGCTTCCGTGGGGCGTCCTCCGTTCGCCCGGTGTTGCGTGTTTCTCCGGGACCTCGGTTATATTATACATTTTCATATATAATATTCGTATGATTTATTGTATAGCCGATTGAATAAACCGCGTGGAATTTTGCCGATGGCGGTTGCGGTGACAGCAAAGGTTTTCAATCTTTATCCTTTAGGCTTCTAATGTTAAATTGCTATATCAGGTCGAGCTTCGCCTGTTGTTCGTGAGTAGAGCGTCTTTTTAGTGGTCTTGACAATGGGGGCCAGGTTATATCATGAAAAAATATAAGAGAATGTTTTTGGCTCTACTAAATATGAAGATTGGATTCCTTTCAACGTTATCCGTGATAATGGCAATTTGTCTTGCATTCTTTATGTTAGATCAGGCATTGTGGGAATATTATGACATGAAAGACTTTGCAGGAGGTGATATAAACGGTCTTATGCGTGATTTTGTTCAACAAAAAAATTACTTCAACGCTCGCATAGAAGACGGCGAATTGCCTGTTTTGGGAGTGTTTCAGCAAGGCTCCAAAGAAACCGAGGCTATATGGGCATGGGCAGAACGACCATTTACGGCGAGCTATTACCCCGGAAACGCAACTATAGTGTCTCTTGATTTTCAAACAGGGAAATTGTACGTTGGTTTTACGGACGTTTATTTCCTGAGAGAAGATATTCCTAAAATATATAAAAAGTCTCAAAGATGGAGAAGCGTTCTTCAAGGCTGGATTATAGGAAATAATGAGAATAATAATGGATTCTCTGACTCTGGTATTGTGGTTCAAAACGCCCGAGGAGAAGAATATCGCGAGGGGAATACTTTAATGACCCTTGTTGCGGTATTATCCAGCGATGACCTTTCATTTTACAGAAAAAAACACTTTACGGAGTGAAGAATAACAGCCTTTTTCATTTTCGTTCCCCCTAGTCCGGCGTCGCGTTTGGGGATTTACCTTATTCGCGTATCAGGCACTTTGGGGACCGGCCTATCAGGTCGGCGCGCCCGAGCTTTTGGAGGGCCCTGCGGACGAGGTCCCTGTTGCGCGGCATCCAGTACTGCAGGAGGGCCCGTTGCATCGCGCGTTCCTCGTGATCCCGCGGCACGTACACCGGCCTGCCGGTCAACGGATCGATGCCCGTGTGGTACATACAGGCGGAGAGCGTCCCAGGGGTTGGCGTGAACTCCTGAACCTGCTCCGGGCGCACCCCGGCGTCCCTTATGAACTCCGCTAGCTCCAGGGACTCGGCCAGGCCGCAGCCCGGGTGTCCCGACATGAAGTAAGGCACAAGGAACTGATTTTTTCCGAGGCGCGCGTTCATCTCCCTGTAGGCTCTGATGAATTTCAGGGCCGCGTCGCCCGACGGCTTCCTCATGCAGGAGAGCACGCGGGGGCTCGAGTGCTCCGGCGCTATCTTGAGCTGGCCGCTCACGTGATGCCTGCACAGATCCTCCAAAAAATCCTCCCCGTCCGGGTCGGCCATTATGTAGTCGTACCTCAGGCCCGAGCGGACGAAGACGCGCTTGACCCCAGGCAGCTCCCTGACTGCCCTGAGCAGCGCCGAGTACTCGCGGTGACTTGCAACGAGCTCCCGGCAGGGCTCCGGGTACAGGCACGATCTGCCGCGGCACGCGCCGTCGCTGCGGCTCCTGCCGCAGGATGGCGTCCTGAAGTTCGCGGTCGGCCCCCCGACGTCGTGAATGTACCCCTTGAAGTCCGGCATCCCCGTCATCAGCGCCGCCTCCCTCACGATGCTCTCCCGGCTCCGGGGCTGTATCACCCTCCCCTGGTGCGACGATATGGCGCAGAACGAGCACTCCCCGAAGCAGCCCCTGTGGCTGGTGATGCTGAATCGCACCTCGGCGAGCGCGGGGACCCCTGCGCCCCCGTATGACGGGTGTGGGCTTCTCATATACGGCAGTGAGTAGATGCGGTCCAGCTTCTCCGCCGGCATGGGCGGTGGAGGCGGGTTATGGACGACGATCCACGGCCCCTGATCCTGCGCGAGCCTGCGCCCGGATGCGAAATTCTGTTCGAGGTAAAACGTCCTGAAGGCATCGGCAAAGACGCGCTTATCGGAGCTCACCGCCTCGAACGACGGCAGCTCCACGGCATCGGCCGCATCACCCCTGTCGTGGGTCCTCCAGCACGTGCCTGGGACGTCCCGAATATCGGCGGCGCGTTCCCCCGACGCCAGGCGGCGCGCTATGGCCTCGAGCTGAGTCTCCGCCATCCCGTAGATGAGGAGGTCGGCCCTGCTGTCCGTCAGGATGGACCTGCGGACCGAGTCGGACCAGTAATCGTAGTGCGCGATCCTGCGAAGGCTCGCCTCTATCCCCCCGATGACGAGGGGGACGTCACCCCACAGCTCGCGCACCCTGTTGCAGTATACTATGGTGGCCCTGTCCGGCCGCCTGCCGGCGCGCCCGCCCGGCGAGTACGAGTCCTCCCTGCGGCGCCTTGCCGGAGCCGACCAGTTCGAGAGCATCGAGTCGAGGTTGCCGGCCGCCACGAGAACGGCAAGCGAGGGCCTGCCCATGACCTCGAAGTCGTCCCGCGAACGCCAATCGGGCTGAGAGACGATCCCGACCCTGTAGCCGAGATATTCCAGGAGGCGCGACACTATCGCGTGCCCGAACGAGGGGTGATCGACATAGGCGTCCCCCGTGATGCACAGAAAATCTAACTCGCCCCATCCGCGGGCCAGCATCTCACTCCTCGTCGTCGGCAGAAAACCGCGCACAGGGACCCCGGCATTACCTCCCGCCCCGGCTCCGGCCCGTCCGAACGGGCCGCGTCCTCCGCGTTTGCCCATCCTACATGCTCGTTATCCGTATGATTCCGTCGGCGTTATTTTTTTCAAGCATCTCCGACGCCAGGAGACCGGACGCCGGGTGCCTCCAGTCGGGGGCGATCTCGGACAGCGGGAGCAGGACGAACGCCCTCTCGTGCATGTAAGGATGCGGAATGACGAGGTCGGAATCCGACATCTGAACGTCGTCGTACAGAAGTATGTCCAGGTCAATCTCCCTCGGGCCCCACTTGCCCCTCTTGAGCCTCCCCATGTCGTTCTCTATCTCCTTCAGCCCGGACAGGAGGCCGTGAGGCGGCAGCTCCGTCTCGACGACGAGACACGCGTTCAGGAACCTGGGCTGCACCGCCACGCCCCACGGGGGAGTCTCGAAGACGTCGCTCACCGCCGTCACAGCGCCGATGCGCTCGCGCGTCATGGCTACCGCCCTCCTGACGTTCGCGAGCCGGTCGCCCTTGTTCGACCCCAGCCCAAGTGCAGCCCTACTCATTTGCCCGCCTCCTGACAGCGTCTATCATATCCACGACCCGCCTGTTCTCCAAAACGTCGTGCACGCGGATCACCTCCACACCGCGGTCGGCGCACAGCGCCGATATAGCAAGCGTGCCCTCCAGCCTGTCCGCCGGATCCGGCAGGCCCAGGGCGCGCCCTATGAAGCCCTTTCGGGACGCGCCGACGAGTATCGGCAGCCCAAACCGCCTCATCATACCAAGATTCGCCAGGATGTCCAGATTGTCCCCGAACCTCTTCCCAAACCCGACGCCCGGGTCGATTATAATCCTGTCCCTTGCGACCCCGGCCGAGGCAAGTCGCTCTATCCGCTCATCCAGGAACGACAAGAGCTCGGGCAGAAATTCGTCATACCCCGGCGACACCTGCATGGTCTCCGGGCGCCCCTTCGTGTGCATGAGGACGTAGGCCGCCCCCGACCCTGCGACGAGCCTCGTCATAGCCGAGGCCTCCTCCGGCAGGTCGAGCCCGGACACGTCGTTTATGATGTCGGCCCCGGCCCTAATCGACTCCGACGCGACCGCCGCCTTGCGGGTGTCCACGGATATCGGCACGCCGGGCAGCGACTCGCGCACCGCCCTCACCACGGGAATCAGCGCCGCCAACTCCGCCCCCTCGTCCAGACCCGTCGACCCCGGGCGGGTCGACTCGGCCCCGATGTCTATCACGTCAGCGCCGCAGCGCGCCATATCGCGCGCGCGAGCGGCCGCCGCATCTACCCCCGATGCCCTGCTCGCGGGGTAGAACGAGTCATTGTTGACGTTCAGTATCCCCATGACCAAAGTCCGGTCAAAGGATAGGGACCGCCCGCCGAAGAGCTCGAGATGCCTCACGGAACCCATGTCACGCCAGTCCATGAGGCAGTTCCGCAGGCAGGACCTTGGGGCTCCGCCCCAAACCCCGCCAGGGAGCTTGCT
>JAISRP010000305.1 GCA_031273585.1 Synergistaceae bacterium | reverse complement strand
GAAAGTCCCAGGGGCTGATCCTGGACATGCCGGTTTTTTCAAACATATCCCTTGCCGCGATCGATAAATTTACCCGCTGTGGACTCGTCGACGGGGGGGAGGAGCGCCGCGAGGCGGAGCGGCTCACGGGCGAGCTCTCCATAAAGACTCCGTCGGTACGCCAGCTCGCGCGCAATCTCTCGGGCGGGAACCAGCAGAAGGTTGTCCTGGCTAAGTGGATCCTGAAGGACGCCAGGATCATGATCTTCGACGAGCCGACGCGCGGCATAGACGTCGGGGCGAAGTACGAGATCTACCTCTTGTTATGGCGTCTTCTGGCAGAGGGGAAGGGGATACTTATAGTGTCCTCCGATCTCAACGAGCTCATGGGGATATGCCACAGGATCGTGGTCTTCTCGGGCGGACAGGTGTCGGGCGAGGTCCTGCGGCCCGATTTCGAGCAGGAGCGTATCCTGAAATACGCTTACAGGGTATAGCCGACCAAATAAATCGCGTGTAATTTCGATGATGGCGGTTGCAGCGACAGCAGGGTTTTAATCTTTAACCTTTGGGCTTCTGATTTTAAATTGCCGTATCGCGACCGCATTTTGCGCTCTGGAAGGGAACAGAATGGGCTATGAACACTAAGAGGCTTACCTATCTTCTGTTGAACGAAGCGGGCATAGGGGTGATACTGATTATCCTGTGCATGTTGTTTTCCTACGTCGTTCCGGCGTTCCGTACTCTCAACAACATCTCCAACATCTTCACTCAGATCAGCATCAACACCGTCATAGCCGTGGGCATGACGTTCGTAATACTCCTGGGGGGCATAGACCTCTCGGTGGGCTCCGTCCTGGCCTTCTGCTCGATCCTTGCCGGGCTCACCATAACCAATCCCGCGCTGCCGGCGGGGGCGGCGATCCCTCTGTCCGTGTTAGTATCGATGGCGGCCGGCATGGCGTGCGGCCTTTTCAACGGGGTCGTGTGCGAGAGATGGAGGATACATTCCTTCGTGGTCACCCTGGGGATGCTGAACATGGCCCGAGGGGCTGCGCTCCAGGTCAGCAACTCCCGCACGATATTCTCGTTCCCGCGCGCGTTCAACTCATTCGGGACTCTGTCGGTGTTAAACGTCCCGGTCATCTTCATAATGGCCGTAATCCTCGTGATGACCGGTCACTTTATCCTGAAGAAGACCGTCTTCGGGCGGATGATCTACGCCATAGGGAACAACGAGGAGGCGGTCAGGCTCTCAGGCCACAACACGAAGGTATACAAGGTGGCGGCTTATGTTATATGCGGGGCGACTGTCGGCATGGCGGCGATACTGTACATGCTACGCCTCAACATAGCCTCACCGATACTCGGCAACGGGTTCGAGCTGTCGGCGATCGCGGCGGTCGTAATAGGCGGGACGAGCATGAGCGGAGGCAAGGGCAGCCTGATAGGGACCCTGATAGGAGCGGCGATAATAGGCGTCCTCAACAACGGCCTCCTGCTCCTGGGGATGAGCGATTTCGCGCGCCAGATAGTGACGGGCGCAATCATAGTGATAGCCGTGGTGCTCGACACCTACAGGGCAAAGCTCTCCCTGATGCTCTCTTAGCATGTGTTTATTTGGAAAACGCTGACTTTATCGCTCGGGCGAAATTTTGCCGTTGGGTCGGTCTTTTCCGCGTCATTTTATAGCAATTTAACATTAGAAGCCTAAAGGGTAAAGATTGAAAACCTTTGCTGTCACCGCAACCGCCATCGGCAAAATTACATGCGGTTTATTCAATCGGCTATATCATCCTAACAGGAAAGGAGGTTGGGCGAAAAAAGAACCGGCATCCACTCTGTAAGTCTCCAAGTGCTGTTTCACCGTGTTTTCGTTAGTCGCGGGACGGAGGAATCCGCCAAATTTTAGGAGGTGTGGAAAATTGAGATGCAAGTCGTTGGGCGTGTGTATATTACTCGCTCTTGTTGTTCTGTGCACAGCGGGAGCCGCGTTTTCGTCCGAGAAGGTCATCCTTGACTCCGACATGGTCGAGCTTTTCGACGACGGGGTCGCCATGCTCATGCTGGCCAATCACCCAAGCATCGATCTGTTGGGCGTGACTGTCGTCGCCGGCAATCAGTGGCTCCAGGATGGGCTGTCCGCCGGAGTTCGTCAGTTGGAGCTCGCCGGCATTGACGATGTTCCCATAGTGGCCGGCGCGCGCTGGCCGATGAGGACCGGCCGGTTCGAGGCCGTGGCTCCCCCTGACATCACCGGCCTGGACTGGTCGGGATACGAGAGGGTGCTCTT
The DNA here is from genome assembly GCA_031273585.1 of Synergistaceae bacterium. Lineage (GTDB taxonomy): Bacteria > Synergistota > Synergistia > Synergistales > Synergistaceae > JAIRWR01. Next base: position 3,963 of record JAISRP010000305.1, on the reverse strand, counting down.
CGGAATGGGCGTGTCCACCTACGCCGGCGCGTTTTCCACGTGGGGTCATAAGGAACCGGTGGAGCCGACCCCGGAGGACGCGTGGAGGACGGTCTATGCCGAAAATTATGGTGAGACTCCGAAGTACGACCTCAGGATGGATTCCCGCCCGGCCTTCAGCGGGAAGTATCAGCACGCCTCGGATTTCATAGTGGAAATGGTGAACCAATATCCGGGCGAGATCACGATCATAGCGATCGGCCCCTGCACGAACCTTCAGATGGCTGTCATGAAGGACCCCGCGATCGTTCCCAAGGTCAAGAGGGTCATATACATGGGCGGCGCGGTGAACGTCGCCGGCAACACGACCCCCGCCGCGGAGTTCAACTGGTGGTTCGATCCGGAGGCCGCGAGATTCGCGGTGCGCACGCCGTGGGGCAAGACCGATCCCAAGGAGGAGAGGATCACCCAGTACGTCGTACCCCTCGACGTATGCGAGAAGCTGCACTTCACGCCGGCGGAGTACAACAAGATAGTCAGTCTGAAGGGCATCAACCCCGGCATCAAGGCCATGTTCGAGAAAAATTACGCGGATTTCGCCGCCCCCGGCTCGACCGCGGACTCCTACGTCTGGGACGCGATCACGGCGGCCGTCCTGATCGGAGAGGTGAACGGCGATGACATCGTCCTGCCCTACGACGATGATGTGAGCAAGACGGGATATTTCGACTGGTGGATAGACGTCAACTCGGATTACAACATCGACTACGGCAGAAGCCCGGGCTATAAGAACCAGGGCCCCGTCGGGACACAGAAGGTGCGCGTGATAAACACCGTCGACGAGGAAAAATTCTGGAATCTCGTGTATGCGGGGCTTGACCCGAGCTATGTTTCGTCTCCGGCCGCCACTGCCGGGGGAACGGGCGGCGGAGGCTGTTCGTCCGCGCCGTTCGCTCTGCTGGCGTTTTTGCCGCTCATACCGGCGTTCCTGCGGAAGCTGTAGAATGGGAGGTGTGGAAAATGAGAAGAAGAACTTTAATATGTTTGTTTTTGGCTGTCTCGTTTGTATCGATCGCCTCGGTTGCCTTCGCCGCAGAGGTGAAGAAAGTCATACTTGATTCGGATATGAGACCTGGTTTCGACGATGGGGCTGCCATGGTCTTGTTGTGTGGTTGGATGAGAATGAACGATGATAATGCGAATTCGTCTCCCAATCCCAGCTTTAACAAAATAGATCTGTTGGGGGTAACGGTCGAGCCAGGTAATGAAGCTCAACAGAGGGGGTTTGCGCACGGCGTTCGTCAGTTAGAAATAATAAATGCTGCTCAACTCAGGCACAGCGGCAGCACAAAAGTTGGGATTCCCATTTACATGGGCGCTCGTTATGGGCTCAGGTCGGATCGCATGGACGAGGATGTAATGAAGGCCGAATGGACGATAACCGGTGCATCGAGAGCCGCTGGGTATTTTGGGTGGGTCACGAACCCGGCTTTCAAGGAAAATCCAAATAGAGACCCGATGCAGCCATGGCAGGAATTTTTCAAAGGCACGGACGCGAGCGACACCAACTATGGCAAATATGGAGTGGGGGACCCTGTCTATCCTTACGCATACTATCCAAAGCAGAGAGATGGTTCATCGAAAGCCGATGACGATGGCATCGATAATGCGGTCGATTTCATAATCAAGACCGTCAACGATAATCCTGACAATGAGGTTACTATTCTCGCCATCGGCCCTCTGACTAATATAGCTCTCGCGCTCCGAAAGGATCCCAGCATAGCTGGCAAAGTCAAGGAGATAGTCTACATGGGCGGTTCCTTCTATATGAAGGGAAATTCCTCGGCAGTCGCGGAGTTCAACTGGTGGGCGGATCCTGAAGCGGCCAAAATGTGCGTGCGCACCCCATGGGGAGATCAAAAATCAGCGACCTTCGAGCAATACGGAAATCAGGTCATTGACGGGTTGGAGGCGGCAGTTTATCTGGAATCCCTTCCGACATCGCTCGACATAGGCCCTGCGACGCCGGGATCGAACTACAGCAGGGCTGAAGAAAACTGGTTCGCCCAATCCGGGTTCTTCTACGACGATCTTGTGGATCAGTGCCGTTTTTATCGCACTCTTCCGAGAAACAGCGGAGCTTATGACGTCATTGCAGCCGCATGGTTGGTGGATCCAAACGTAGTAACCACTTGGTATTCTGCCAGCAGCAGGGAGAATCCGGTAACTACAAATACGGATATGGTTGGTTTATACGTGGATGTGGACTCGAACTACAGCACTGATTACGGCAGGTCCATTGCCTATGCGCACGAGGGAAACCAGAGCGGTCCGCTTGGGACACAAAAGGGGGCGATCATGGCCAATACGGATCCAGTTAAATTCTGGAACGAGATAGTAGCTCCGGCATTCAGGGACCCGGCAAAGACGACCCCGACTCCTTGATCGCAACTATCAGCCGTAATCGGAGAGGCCGGTTTCTTTATGTAACACGACTGACAGATCGGGAGGAAGCCCTGCGGTTTCCTCCCGATTGATAAGTGTTGCACTACTTGCGAGCGACAAAATCGAACTTTTATATTATCATCATTAAATTATTATTATGGAGGATCGTCCAAAAATGGGAAGGATCTTGAACATTGGCTCCATCAATATCGATTACGTCTACGATGTCAGGCATTTCGTGCAGCCGGGGGAGACGATGTCCGCCATATCGCTCAACACGTTTCCGGGCGGCAAGGGGCTGAATCAGTCGATAGCCCTGGCCCGCGCCGGAGCCGACGTCTTCCACGCCGGCAGGACCGGCGGCGAGGGGCGCGCGATGATCGAGCTGATGAAGCGCGAGGGCGTAAACGTTGAAATGGTCGATCCCTCGGGCAGCGCCACAGGACATGCGATAATTCAGGTGAACAGATCGGGGGAGAACTGCATCATCCTCCACGGCGGGGCGAATCAGGAGCTGGACCATCCGTTCGTCGACAGGTCGCTCTCCGGCTTTGGGAGGGGTGATTTTCTGGTGCTTCAAAACGAGGTGAGCGACACGGACTACATCATGAGAGCCGCCTCGGCCAGGGGACTTTTCATCGCGTTCAACCCCTCCCCGTTTGGACCGGAGATCATGGACCTCCCGCTGGAGCTCGTGAGCTGCTTCGTCCTCAACGAGATAGAGGGGGGCGAGATCTCCGGCAGCGCCGAGCCGGCGGAAATTCTGGACAGCCTGGAGTCGCGCTTCCCGTCGGCCTCCGTGGTCCTGACATTAGGCGGGGACGGCGTCATGTATCGCAACGCCGGGGTCACGCTGTCTCATGGGGCGTATGACGTCCCGGTGCTGGACACAACCGCCGCCGGCGATACGTTCTTGGGATATTTCATCAGCTCGCTAGTCGCGGGAAGGCCCGCCGGCGAGGCGCTGAGGCTCTCCTCAGTCGCGTCCGCTATCGCCGTCTCCCGCAAGGGAGCGTCGTCGTCCATCCCGACCCTGGCCGAGGTCTTAGCGACGGATCTGAAACTCGCGTGACTCCGGGGGACGCCGTCTGCCATTTTTCCATGCCAGCCGGGTCTCCCAGGTCGGCGAGGTCCGTCTTGAAGGAGCCGCCATCGTAATCCCTGAACAGGTTCTCGAGCGTATTTTTCTGCGGCGAATGAGTCTTGCTTATGACGATTTTCTCATTCGATACCTCGCATGAAACTATATCGCCCGAGACGAGGCCGGCCTTGTTCAGAATGTCCTGGGCTATCCCAACAGTGTCGCCGTCCTCCGATCCGGACAGAACGCACAAACTCGTATGGCTTTTAGGCATCGAAATTCTCCCTTCACGATCACAGCCCATATTATACATTCACGCGATGACGGGCGGCAAGCGGCGCGCGCCGGCCAAAATCCGCGGGGACAAGACCGCGGGCGCCGCCCGCACCCGCCGGGGGACCAGTCCCCCGGACCCCCATTTGTTTTTTTGTTTTTCGCCCGGCGGGCGAAAAACAAAA
>JAISRP010000262.1 GCA_031273585.1 Synergistaceae bacterium | reverse complement strand
GAAAATCAAAAAAAAGAAAATGGGGGTCCGGGGGACTGGTCCCCCGGCGGGCGTGGGCGGAGCCCACGGTCTTGCTCCCGCCTGGTTGTTTTATTTTCCTGGCGCGGGTGGAGGTTTTTATAGTATTATTGACTGAGTACGCTGCTTATAGGAGGTGAATCACATGGAGTCAGTGACGCTGAACGTGGATGGGATGTCGTGCGAGCACTGTGTCAAGGCCGTAAAGGGGGCCGTCGGCGCTCTCCTGGGGGTGAGCGGGGTGGACGTCAGCCTCGAGAAAAACACTGTCGCGGTGACGTTCGACCCTGGCAAGGTGACGATCGGCAAGATAACGAGCGAGATCGAGGACCAGGGTTACGACGTGAGGAAGTAGCCCGTGCCGGAGGCTCTGAAGATACTCGTAGTCGAGGACGAGGTCAAGATCTCGGACGCGCTCCGGGCCTATCTCGAGAACGCGGGATACGCCGTATACGCCGCGTTCGACGGGGAGGCCGGGCTCGCGATGTTCAACGAGCTGTCCCCTGATCTCGTCGTCTTGGACCTCATGCTGCCCAAGATATCCGGGGAGAAAATCTGTCAGGAGATACGCAGGGCCTCGCGGGTCCCGGTGATTATGCTGACGGCCAAGAGCGGGCTCGACGACAAAATTTCCGGTTTTGCGCTGGGGGCCGACGATTACGTCACGAAGCCCTTCAGCCCCAGGGAGCTCCTGGCCAGGATTCAGAGCATCCTGCGGAGGTGCAGCGGCGGAATTTCCCCGCTCTACAGCAGGATGAGCTGGAACGGCGGGGACCTGGAGCTGGACCTCGAGTCCAGGGCGCTTCTTAAAAGGGGCGCGCCGGTCAACGTGACGCCGAACGAGTTCAAGATACTCTCGTCCCTGGTCAGATATCCGCAGAAGACGTTCACGAGGGAGGAGCTGATCGACATAGCCCTCGGGGAGGACTTCGACGGCTTCGACCGCACAGTGGACTCGCACGTCAAAAACCTGCGCGGCAAGATAGAGGACGACACCGCTAACCCTCAGTACATAATCACGGTGCGGGGGGTCGGCTATAAATTCGGCGGCGCGGACAGGGCGCGGAAGAACGCGTAAGCGGCAGAGTCACCCATGAAGATGGGCCTGAAGCTGAAACTCACCCTCTCATACGCGATGGTGGCGGCGTTTCTGGCGTCGTCGATACTCCTCGTGTCGAGTCACTTTCTGGAGGAGCAGTTCCAGGTCTACGTGATGCACAAGCAGGACATGAAGAACGACGAGATCATAGACATCGTATCGAAGAACTTCTTCGACGGCGAGTCATCGTACCCGAATTTCGTGACGTTCCTGACGAACCTGGGCGAATCCCTCATGGGGCAGGGCGTCGCGCTGATGGTATACGACGCGGATGGAAACATGCTGTTCTGCACTGACACGGGGGAGGGGCGGAGCTGCGCCCACGTGCAGGGATACGGCGGCGCCGCCGCCGCGCCGCACGGTGAGGAGTGCATGGACTTCGGCAGCTCCTACACCCAGAAGTCCTTCGACATCACGAGGGACGGCGTGAAGGCGGGCTCCGTGCTCCTGGGCTACCACGGCCCATTCCTCTACAGCGAGGGCGACAGGGAGTTTCTGAACCGCTTCAACAGGGTCTCGCTCGGCATGGCGGTCTTCTTCTTCGCCGTGTCGATCGCCATAGGACTCATGATGGCGGGCAGGATAGCCGGGCCGATCAGGAGGGTGACGACGCGCACGCGGCGCATAGCCGAGGGCGAGTACTCCGAACGGGTCAACCTCGAGACCGGCACGTCCGAGATAGACGACCTCGCGTCGAGCGTCGATCACTTAGCGCGCAGCCTCGAGACGCAGCTCGCGCTGAAAAAACGAATGGCCAACGCGTACTCCCACGAGTTCAGGACCCCCCTCGCGGCGCTTCAATCCAACCTCGAGGCCATGGCGGACGGCCTCTGGGCGCCGACGGCCGAACGCCTGGAGGGGCTTCTTGCCGAGACTCACAGGCTCTCCCGCATGGTCTCGGAGATAGACAACCTGGTGCAGGCCCGGGACTGGACGGCGCCCTCGTCGCGGACGAACGCCGACCTCTCCGAGATGACCGAGCACGTCATCCGCAGCTTCGAGACGAGCATAAAATCCAAGGAGATAAACGTCCGTTACGAGCACGAACCGTGCGAGGCGTTCGTGGACCGGGACAAGTTCGGGCAGGTCATCTTCAACCTGGTCTCGAACGCCGTAAAGTACACGAACAGGGGCGGAAATATTTTGATAAGGGCCTTCAACATGGGAGACAGGGCGGTCTTTTCGATCCGGGACGACGGAATCGGCATATCGGAGGACGATATCCCTCACATATTCGACTACCTCTACCGCGCCGACGAGTCCAGAACCCGCGGCTCCGGCGGCAACGGAATAGGTCTCTCGGTCGTGAAGGCCGTCGTGGATGCGCACGGAGGAGTCGTGGAGGTCAAGAGCCGTCTGGGCCACGGAAGCGCCTTCCGAGTGGAGGTGGCGCGAGCCGGGCCGTGAGGGGCAAGATTTTCATATATGGAGATGTAATTTAAATCCGGTTAACATTTCCCATGTATGCTGAAATCGTACAATCGATGCTGAAATTTGGTGTGCGAGAGGGCTGTATTATTTTGAAACATGGGATTAGGCTGGGGCTGCTCAGGTTTTTGATACAGGTTACAGCGGTCGGTTTTACAATAGCCGGGCTCAATAGCCTTGTCGACATCGACGCAATTCCATTCTTCGTGTTTGCGGCGACGGTTGTGCTGTCCGGGGTGTTCTTCTGCGGATGGCTTTGTCCTTTCGGCGCGGTTCAGGAGTGGCTGAGGTATGCCGGTTCACGGGTGACCGGCGTCGATATGAACGCTCCTAACCCGTTGAACCGCTATCTGTCGCTCAGCAGATATATCCTGTGGATCGCGTTATTATTCGTCGCGTGGGACGCGAACATGTCCCCCGTCAACTCCCGCGGGGCGTTTGCGGCAGTTTTCTCCGGGCTGAAGTTGGGGGACGCCTTCATCTTCGTCATGGGCGCCGTGCTGGTCCTGTCCATTTTCATGGATCGCCCCTACTGCAGGTACGTCTGCCAGAGAGGCGCAGGCTGCGGGTTGGCGAGTATATTCAGGATATTCACGATAAAACGCGACCATGAGAAGTGCGTCTCCTGCGGGAGATGCGACAAGTCCTGTCAGATGGGCATAGAAATTTCAACAGTGACAAACATGCGAAGCGCGAGCTGCATCAACTGTTTTAAGTGCGTCGAGAGGTGCCCGCTTCGCGGGGCGCTGAAGGTCGGCGCGGCTCTCCCCCGCTTGCGGGATTTTAAGGACACGATTGACAGATATTTTCGCCTGCGGGGCAGAATCGGATGCCGCCCCGGGAGACGCTGAAGCGGGCGACCAGTTTAACGTAACCGTCAAACAATCACTCATTCCCCGAGAGAGCAACACCCCCCCATAATCGCCTTCGCCCGACCGCAGGGGCGAGGCCGTTTCCTGTGGAGATCGGTCTGTTTCCCCTGATTTGCAAACACCAGGGTTAATTGACT
>JAISRP010000213.1 GCA_031273585.1 Synergistaceae bacterium | reverse complement strand
CTCAAAAATTGTTGCCCTGCCGGACAGTGACATTTTTCCTCCCGACGAGGCCGGATGTGCGGCGCAGGTGCTGTGCGGCCGGCCTCTTTATGTTAGAATACATGACTGTCCGGAAATGTCGAACGGCGCGTCGCGCGGGTTCCGGATGGGTCTTGCCGGAGGGAGCGCGCGAATCGATATGAGGAAGACAAACGGCTGGAAGAGGGGAAGATCATGGAAGCTATAAGGGCTCCTAGGGGAACGCGCGACGTACTGGGCGACGAGTCCTGGAAGTGGGCGCACGTGCTGAAGGTATGCCGCGAGGTGGCCTGCGATTTTGGATACAGCGAGGCGCTGCTGCCCATATTCGAACATACCGAGCTTTTCTCCCGGGGGATCGGGGATACGACCGACGTGGTGGAGAAGGAGATGTACACGTTTACCGACAGGGGCGACCGCAGCATCACTCTGCGACCCGAGCTCACGGCGTCGATGGTGCGCTCGTACCTCGAACATGACATGAGACGGCTCCCGCAGCCGGTCAAGCTGTGGGGGTGGGGTCCCATGTTCCGGTATGAACGGCCTCAGAAGGGGCGCTACAGGCAGTTTCAGCAGGTCGACTTCGAGATCCTCGGCGCATCGAGCGCCCTGGCGGACATCGAGACGATAGATACGTCTATGGAGCTGTATCGCAGGCTCGGCATCTCCAACCTCCAGGTGCTGATCAACTCGGTCGGCTGCCCGAATTGCAGGCCGGCTTACCGAGCAGCGCTCAAGACCTTTATGGAGAGCCGGCTCGGCGAATTTTGCGATACGTGTCAGAGCAGGTTCGAGCGCAATCCGCTCCGGGTGCTCGACTGCAAGAAGCCGGGCTGCAGGGAGCTCTCCGAGTCGGCGCCCCTCGTCGTCGACTCGCTATGCGGCGAGTGCAGGGAGCATTTCGACGTGGTGACGTCGGGGCTGTCCGAAATCGGCGCGGAGGTCAGGGTCGACAACAGGCTCGTCCGCGGCCTGGATTACTACACGAAGACGGCATACGAGATCTTAGCCGGCGAGCTGGGCTCGCAGAACGCCGTGTGCGGCGGCGGGCGTTATGACAACCTCGCCGAGGCCATAGGCGGGCCGCACGTGCCGGGCGTCGGTTTTGCCTCCGGAATAGAGCGGATCGTGCTCACGATGGAGGGGCAGGGGGCGCACCCGGGCGAGGCGCCAAGGACCGACGTATACGTAGTGACTGCCTCGCCGGACTCGCACATGGCGGCGGCATCCCTGCTGCACGAGATACGGGTCTCCGGCATATCGGCCGACATGGATTACATGAATCGGGCGGTGAAGGCCCAGATGAAACACGCGTCGTCTATCGGAGCCGGACTCGTCTGCATCATCGGCGATGAGGAGACGAGCTCCGGCACGGTCGGAATAAAGGACATGACGAGCGGCGTTCAGGAGTCCGCGCCGCGGGAGGAAGTCCTGGCCAGGCTGGCCGCCTGGAGGGAGTCGAGGGGGACGGGACGATGATCACTGCCGGCTACACGCGCGAGTGGAAGAGGACCCTGTACTGCGGGGAGCCCAGGGCGGAACATTCAGGACGTATCGTCGTCCTGAACGGCTGGCTTCGGGCGCGCCGCGACCTCGGCGGCATCATATTCATCGAGCTGTGGGATCATACCGGGGTGACGCAGATAGTGTTCAACCCCGAGCTCATACCGGAGGCGCACGCCAGGGCGAAGGACCTCCGCAGCGAATACGTGCTTGCCGCAAGGGGGACATTGCGCCGCAGGCCGGAGGGGACCGAGAACCCGTCCCTTGCGACGGGGGAGGTCGAGCTGATGGCGGAGGACTTCATACTGCTGTCCCCGTCCAAACTCCCGCCGTTCGACCCGGAGGACGCTGACCGGGTGAACGAGGACCTGCGGATGAAGTATCGCTACATCGACATGCGCCGCGAGGGGATGCAGCGCAATCTCAGGGTTCGCAGCAGGATCGTCCAGTACACGCGCAACTACTTCGACAGGAACGGATTTTTGGACGTGGAGACGCCGATGATGACCAAGTCCACTCCGGAGGGCGCGCGCGATTACCTCGTCCCAAGCCGCGTCAACCCGGGAGACTTTTACGCGCTTCCGCAGTCGCCGCAGATCTTCAAGCAGATATTGATGATAAGCGGCTGCGACAGGTACATTCAGATAGCGAGGTGCTTCCGCGACGAGGACCTGCGCGCCGACAGGCAGCCCGAGTTCACTCAGATAGACCTCGAGATGAGCTTTATCACCGAGGAGGACATAATGGATCTGATAGAGCCCTTCATGGCCGGCGTATTCAAGGAGACCGCCGGCGCGGAGATCCCGACCCCCATGCCTCGCCTCACGTGGAGGGAGGCGATGGAGCGTTTTGGCAGCGACAAGCCGGACATGAGAATCGACATGGAGATAGTCGACGTCTCGGATGCCTTCTCCGTCGGAGAGAACCCGTTTTCGGCCCTCATCGCCGGCGGCGGCGCGGTGAAGGGCCTCCTGGTCCCCGGCGGCGGTTCGCTCTCCCGCAAGGAAATAACCGACCTGGAGGGCAGGGCGAAGGAGTTGGGCAGCGCCGGCATGGCCAACTTTCAGATAAGGGACGGCGCGCTCAAGGGACCTTTAGTCAAGTTCATGTCCGACGAGGCCCAGTCCAGGCTCGTCAAGACTTCAGGCATCACGTCGAGCGACATATTTTTTATAATGGCCGACAAGGCGTGGGCGCGCGCCTGCGCCATGCTGGGGCAGATTCGCCTGGAGATAGCCCGCGACCGCGGCCTGATGCGCGATGGCTGGAAATTCCTGTGGGTCACAGAGTTCCCCCTGTTCGAGTGGGACGAGGAGTCCCGCAGGTGGTCCCCCGTGCACCATCCCTTCACCGCCCCCATGGACGAGGACATAGAACACCTCAAATCCGACCCTGGGCGAGTGCGCTCGCGAGCCTACGACCTTGTGCTGAACGGGGTCGAGCTCGGCGGGGGGTCCATAAGAATACACAACCCGGAGATGCAGTCGGTGGTGTTCGACGCCCTGGATATCTCGCCGGAGCTGGCCCGCGAGCGCTTCGGCTTCCTGCTGGACGCCCTGTCGTCCGGCACGCCGCCGCACGGCGGCGTTGCCTTTGGCCTGGACCGGCTCGTCATGATGATCTGCGGCGCGAAATCCATCAGGGAGGTCATGGCCTTCCCGAAGAACCAGAAGGCGCAGTGCCCCCTGACCGGCGCGCCATCCGGCGTCGACAAACCGCAGCTCGAACAGCTCTACATACTCTCCTCCGCGCCGGAGAGGGATGAGGGGTAAATGACAAGGCAGCAGGCGGGTAATCCGAGCCCAGGCCCAACTGCGCCGAATATAATGTGAGGGAGGTTTTTGTATGGGCATGCTTCAGTTTCTGGGCCACTCGGCGTTTTACGTCGAGGGCTCCGGCATCAAGGCGCTGATCGACCCGTTCCTGTCGGGGAATCCCTGCGCCTCGGAGGCCTCAACGGCTCGCGCGTCGCTTGATTACATCTTTGTGTCGCACGCTCACGGGGATCACCTGGGGGACGCCGTCGCCATCGCGGAGCGCACGGGCGCCACGGTCGTCGCGACTAACGAGCTTGCGACGTGGCTTGCCGGCAGGGGGTTGAAGACGGAGGGTATGCACATCGGGGGCAGGGCCAGGTTTCCGTTCGGGCGCGTCAAGCTGACCCCTGCGTTTCACGGTTCCTCGATGTTCGAGGACGGAAAGATGATCTACTCCGACATCCCGTGCGGATTTCTAATCGAAGTCGAAGAAAAGAAAATTTATCACGCCGGAGATACCGGCCTGACGGTCGAGATGACCCTGCTCGAGGCCGAGGGCGTCGACGTGGCGCTGATACCAATCGGGGGATACTACGTGATGGACGTCGACGACGCCGTGCGCGCAGTGGACTTCATCAAGCCGCGGAGGACCGTTCCGATCCACTACGACACGTTCCCGCCGATAAAGGCGGACCCGAACGACTTCGCGCGGAAGGTCGGGGGCAGGTCCGAGGTGACGATAATGAAACCGGGGGACAAACTCCCGTTCTGACGCGGCGACGAGAAACGCCGGCCTCGTCGGCAAGACCTTGGGGCGCCGCCCCAAACCCCGCCAGGGAGCCAGCTCCCTGGACC
>JAISRP010000212.1 GCA_031273585.1 Synergistaceae bacterium | reverse complement strand
GGGACTGGTCCCCCGGCGGGCGTGGGCGGCGCCCACGGTCCTGAGCCCTTCGTGCCGCCGCGGCGCGTGCGCCGGCTACACGGCGTATTTCTCGGACGCCGTCACGAGGCTCCTGATATCGTCCGTTATCTCGCGCCCGCGCTCCATTCCGCGCATCAGCGCGCTTCCGAACAGGGCGCCGCCCAGGAGCGCCTCGGTCATTGCCTGGGTGATGCCGCCCTTTGTCGAGACGTTCTCGAGGCTTGTCCTGCGGTCTGCCTCGTCCGCCTCCGAATTTTCGGGCACGATCTCGCTTATCCAGTCCTGCAGCTCGCCGTACAGGGGGTAGCGTCTCTCCATGCGGGCCAGCGCGTCCCGGACCTCGTTCTGCCCGACGCGCACGTTGAGGAGGATTGCCGGTATGCATATTCCGACAGTGAAGGAGTCGAGCTCCTCCTCGGATGACGCGGCGAGGACCCTCATGCCCATCAGGCGGAGCAGCTCGTCTGTTCTCGGGTCGGAGGGATACATGGTCGCAACTCCGCGGCCAGCAGAGATCGTGTCAGGTCCGCTGCACATCATCCGCCGGATCTCCCCGTGAAAGATCATCCCCAGCAGATCGAGCGGCAGCCCTGCCATGCAGGAGATGACGAGAGCCCCCTCCGCGACCGCGTCCCCCGGCAGAGCCAGGACGTCCTGGGGCCTGGTGGCGGCTATCACTATGTCCGCGCTTGACATGAGGGTGAGGGTGTCCGTAAGGCAGGGGCCGAAGCCAAGCTCAACCGCCCGCGCGTGAGTGGCCTCGCTGCCCCCGTGAGATATCATCAGATGCTCCCTGGAAAATCCGTTTCGCACGAGCGGCGCCGCCAGCGAACGCCCGAGGCGCCCGAAGCCCGCTATCCCTATGACGGCGTCCGACAAGCCGGCCGATAGAATATTTTTTTTCATAATTCCACACGCTCCTCCATTAGGAAAAAACGCCACCCCTGCCGCATGCCGGCAGGGACGGGCAATCGACGCAGATCGGCGGATGCGGAACCTCCCGGCCATAACGAGAGATCTCGCAAATGGCAGGACATCCTGTCTGCATGTATCGTTCTCTATTTGCGGGACAGGGCGCTCGACGCGCCATCCCTGGATGGTATAAAGGGTCTGGGGTTATTTGGAAGGTCGAGGTCGTGCGGGCAGTACGTTAAAGCCGGTCCGGTATCCGGATCGTCGGAACGTGCGTTGCAGCAGGAGGAAATCACACATCAACATCACCTTCGTTTCATATATACAGTGGACGAAGTATATCCGATAGGACTGGGTAAGTCAAACGCCGCGCGTTCGAAGGTGTAAAATATGAGGGCATACGGCAATCGGGGGCGACGAATCCGTCCCGGCGCGTGAGGATGTATATAAATCGATTCTGACTGAAATCTTTTTAATGAATGAGGTGAGTCCAGATGTTGATCGTTCTCGACATTGGCAACACGACCATCGTCACCGGGCTGTTCGACGGGGACCGGCTGACCGGGCACTGGCGGTTCTCGTCGTACGACCGCACCAGCGACGAGGCCGGGCTCATGATGATCAACCTGCTCGCGTCGAACGGCGTCACTCGCGCTGACATAAAGGGGGCGATCCTGTCGAGCGTCGTCCCGCGGCTCGAGGAGGTGTGGAGGGATGCGATCGGGAATTACCTCGGCGTGACTCCGCTCATAGTGACGTCCGAGCTGGACCTGGGGATAAGGATAGACATGGACAACCCCCGCGAGGTCGGGGCGGACCGCCTCGTAAACGCAGTGGCAGCGGTGAGCTTGTGCGGGTATCCCGTCGTATCGGTTGACCTGGGGACCACCATCAACTTGGACGTCGTGTCGCGCGACGGGGATTATATAGGGGGCGCGATCGCGCCCGGGCTCGAGGTGAGTATGCAGACCCTCTTCTCGAAGGCGGCGAAGCTGCCCCAGATAGCCCTTGCGTCGCCTGGCATGGCCATCGGCAGGAACACGATGAAGGCCGTTCAGTCGGGGATAGTCTACGGGTTCGTGGGGCTGGTCGACTCCCTCGTCGAGAGGATTTTCGCCGAGCTCGGCGCGAGGACCCCCGTGATAGCGACCGGCGGACACGCCGAGATCTTAGCCGCCGACTCGAAGACCGTGACTCGCCTCGAGCCCTGGCTGACGCTCGAGGGGCTGCGGATAATCTACCGGAGGGTATCCGGGGTAGAATGACCGAACCGAAAAGACGGGTGGGCGGCGTGGAGACGGGCTCGCCCATCTGGCTCGCTCCCCTGGCCGGGGTGACCACCCGCACGTTTCGCGCATTTCACCGCTCGCTGGGGGCGGGGCTCGTCCACACGGAGATGGTGAGCGCCGTAGGGCTCTCGTATAAAAACAGAAGGACGAGGGACCTGATGGGGGACGACGACGAGCCGGGTCCCGTGGCGCTGCAGCTCTTTGCGCCGAACGCGGCCGAGCTCATGAGGGGCGCACTGGTCGCGGTCGGAACGAGACGGTTTGACGCGTTGGAGATAAACATGGCCTGCCCCATGCCGAAGGTGACGAAGAAGGGCGCCGGGGCGAGCCTGCTTTACAACCCGGGCGAGGCCGGCATGATGGTGAGGTCCCTGAAGACGCTCGGGCTGCCGGTCTGGGTCAAGCTGCGAAAGACCGACGCCGACGGCACGAGGGATTTCTGCCGGATGCTGGCGGACTCCGGCGCGGATCTGCTGATGTTGCACGGCCGAACCCCGGCCCAGAGGTACGAGGGCGCGGCGGACAAGAAGATCGTCCGAGATATCGCGTCCCTGCTGCCAGGCATGTTGGTGGCGAGCGGCGACTACTACGAACCGCACGACGCGCGATTCTATCTCGACGGAGGGTGCGCGGCCGTCCTTGCGGCGCGCGGCTCGCTGCGCGACGCTTTCCTGATCCCGAGGACCTTGGCGGCGCTGAACTATCCGACGAACGACCTCGTAAAAAAATATTCCGACCCCACGCCGCGCGATCAGCTCGATGCCCTCCTGTCGATAGGACGGGCCGGGGCGGCCCGCGAGGGCGAGAGGTTCACGGTCATCCTGGTCAGGAGGATGATGTCGGGAATGTTCAAGGGCCTCCCCGGCGCCGCCGCCATGAGGCG
>JAISRP010000121.1 GCA_031273585.1 Synergistaceae bacterium | reverse complement strand
GTATTTAGCGGTCGAGTGAAAAAGCAAATCCCACATTGTAAGGCAAAATTCCACACCTAAGGAGCAGAAAGTGAAAAATCAGCCGTAAAAATAAAATGAGGGTCCTGGGAACTGCTCCTCCGGCGGGTCTGGGCGAAGCTCAGGATTGCGATCCTGTTGTTTGAGGCCAACGTAACAGGCCAACGTAACATGATTGCATAATAAATTTTTATGACATATAATTGTCGCGCGTTGAAACTTGGTTGCAGATAATCGGCCGCCGGTTCGTTGCGCGATTTTTTATACCTATGGGAGGTAGTGCAGTCATGAGGAGTATGGGTCGTTTTGCGTCAATTTTGTCGGTCTTGCTGATAAGCGCGGTCTGCATTTTTTCGTCGTCCGCTCCGGGATTGGCGGCTTCGAAAACCGTGACGGTCTTTGCAGCGGCGTCCATGACGGAGTCGTTGGGCGAGATCGCGGATCTCTACAAAAAAACCGCCCCGGACGTTGAGATCGTCTACAACTTCGACTCGAGCGGGACGCTCAAGACGCAGATACAGCAGGGGGCGGACTGCGATGTCTTCATCTCGGCCGGGCAGAGGCAGATGAACCAGCTCGACATCTCCGCGGACCCGTCGGTCAACACGGAGTCCCTGGACTTCGTGCTGCCAGACTCCAGGTTTAACATCGTGGCGAACAGGGTCGTCCTGATAGTTCCCAAGGGCAAAAACCCGAGCGGCATCGGCGACTTCAAGGACGCCGCGACCGACAAGGTCTCGCTCATATCCCTCGGCAACAGCGACGTGCCGGTCGGTCAGTACTCGCAGGAGATATACACCAGCCTCGGCCTGTGGGACGGGCTGAACTCGTCGGGCAAGATAAGCTTCGCAAGCAACGTCAAGGAGGTCCTGACTCAGGTCGCGGCCGGAGCGGTCGACTGCGGAGTGGTCTACAGCACCGACGCCGCCACCTCGACAGGGGTCGAGATCGCGGCGGACGCCCCGGAGGGCAGCCACGCCCCGATTACGTACCCGGCTGCGATCCTCAAGGGCGTGAAGGACGAGGGGGCAGCCCGTGCGTTTCTGGACTTCCTCAAGGGCGACGAGGCAACCGCCGTGTTCAAGCGCATAGGCTTCGCCATCCCGGCGAGATAAAAAAACAGGCCCTCCGGCCGTAGGACGACAGGGGCCGGAGGGAATCGGCCCTATGGACTGGTTTCCGCTCTGGAATTCGCTTCGCGTGGCTGGCATATCGACCGTAATCGTTTTTTTTGCCGGCATATGCGCCGCACATTTCATCGCCAGGACGCCCAGGACAGTCAAGGGCGTCCTGGACTGCGTTCTGACCCTTCCGATGGTGCTGCCGCCCACCGTGGTCGGTTTTTTCCTGCTGAAGGTCATTGGGCCGTTCGGCCCCGTCGGGTCGGCCGTGCTCGGCCTGTTCGGGTTCAAGATGACCATGACCTGGTACTCCGCCATATTCGCTACGACGATAGTGTCGTTCCCACTCATGTATCGCACGGCGCGGGGGGCCTTCGAGTCGTTCGACGCCACCCTCACGTACTCAGGTCAGACTCTCGGGCTGTCCGACACGTTCCTGTTCTGGCGCGTCGTCATGCCGAACTGCAGGCAGGGGATACTGGCAGGGACGGTGCTTTCCTTTGCGCGCGCGCTTGGCGAGTATGGGGCCACGACAATGGTGACGGGGTACATACCCCGGAGGACGGCCACCATATCCACGACCGTCTACCAACTGTGGCGCGAGGGCAACGACCACGCGGCCTACATGTGGGTGGGCGTCAATTTGGCGATCTCGTTTCTGGTGCTCGTGGCTGTGAACATGCTAGAAAACAGGTACAACGCGCCGAAGCGCGCCTCGCTCCGGGCTCTCGCCGGAGACTGATCCGGGCGGGCGGCGTTGTCCATATATGCCAGGATTATAAAGAACTTCGGGTCATTCGCGCTGGATGCGGAGTTCGAGGGCGGGGACTGCGTGACGGGGCTGCTCGGCGCGTCCGGCTGCGGCAAGAGCCTTACGCTCGGCTGCATCGCCGGCATAGTCCGCCCTGACGAGGGTCGCATCGTCGTAAACGGACGGGTCCTCTTCGACTCGGAGAGCGGAATCGACCTGCCCCCTCAGAAGCGGCGCGTCGGCCTGCTGTTTCAGAACTATGCCCTATTCCCCAACATGACCGTGGAGGAAAACATAAAAATCGTCATCTCGCTCGGGGGCAGGAAAAACGTTTCCGAGAGATTTGCGGCTCTCTGCGAAAAATTCCACATAGGAGGGCTTGAAAACCACTATCCGTCAAACCTCTCCGGCGGCCAGAGGCAGCGCGTGGCACTGGCCCGCATGACTGCGGGCGATCCCGAGGCCATAATGCTCGACGAGCCCCTGTCCGCTCTGGACAGCTATCTCCGCTGGCAGATAGAGGGGGAGCTCCTTGGCATCCTGGAGGATTTCGGAGGCCCTGTCCTATACGTCTCGCACAATCGGGACGAGGTGTACCGGCTGTGCCGGGATGTCTGCGTCATGGACCAGGGGAGGACGGAGCCGGTTCGCACCGTCAGGGAGCTCTTCGAATCCCCCGGCACCCTCGCCTCTTCCCTGCTCTCCGGCTGCAAGAATTATTCGAGGGCGCGCAGGACCGGCCGGGACACGGTCACGGCCCTCGACTGGAACGCAACCCTCAAGTGCGGAGAGCCGGTCGGGGACGACATAGCCTACATAGGCGTGAGAGCGCATTATATAACTCTGTGCGGCGCCGGCGCGCGCGGCGAAAACATCATAGCCTGCCGCGTGCTTCGCGTGATCCCAGACGTTTTTTCTACCATTGTAAACGTGCTGCCGGAGGGCGCGGATCCAAAGCGAGACTTTTCCCGCATCAGGGTGGAGCTGTCCAAGGGACAATCTGAGGCGGTAAAGCCCGGCGATATGGTGTCGATCTCAATCGAGCCAAACTCGGTGATGCTGCTCAGAAAATAAC
>JAISRP010000038.1 GCA_031273585.1 Synergistaceae bacterium | reverse complement strand
CGGGCAATCGCCAACGGGCAACCCTTCCGGGAAATTCAAAGCAGCAAGATCTGGAATCGCTTCCGGGAACTTCACACAACCCGCGGCGATTTTGGCCATCCCGTCATTGCGATCGGCCGGTTTTGGCCACCGGGCCATCGCCACCGGACCATCGCCACCGGGCAATCGCCACCGGCCGATCGCCACTGGGCGACGGCCACCGGAGGAGCGCTCCCCATCCGATGGGGGCGGCGAGCGAAATGAGTAATCTGATCGGGTATGGGTAGGTCCCGGCCCCATCCAAAAGCAGGAGGAGCGAGACCGAGAGGAGGAGCAGAAACGCGGGAGCGCGGGACAGCGGTGTGCGGTATACGCCGGGGCTCATCTCCCCCAGCATCAGTCGCTCACTGAGACGAGATCTTTGATGGCCTCGAAGCGCTTTATCCCTATCCCCCTCACGTTCATTAGGTCCTCGGTCCTGGAGAAGGGACCGTTCCGGTCCCTGTGCTCTACGATTGCGCCGGAGAGCTTCGGTCCCACGCCGGGCAGCGATATCAGCTCGCCCTCGGACGCCCTGTTTATGTTTATCCTTGCGGCCTTGCCGTCGTCCTGCCGCGCGGAGCCTCCGGTGCGAGCCACTGATGCCGCCCGCCCGCTCGGGCGCGAGACGGCGGCGGTTGGCCGGCCGATCTCCTTGGGGAGAGCCCGCTCGTCCTCGTCCTGCGCCGGAACCCTGATGTGGACGCCGTCCTCTATCCTCTCGGCGAGATTTATCGCCCCCGGGTCCGCGTGAGCCGAGAACCCGCCTGCGCCGGCCACCGCGTCGCGGACCCTGCTGCCCGCCGGAACTTCGTAGACGCCGGGCCGCATCACAGCCCCTGTCACATATACTACCCACCCGGCGGTCGGACGGGAGGGGATCTCGCCCTCTGTCACGAATTCGTCGGTATCGGGCTCCGGCGCCGCCGGCCCGCCGCGGAATATCGACGCGAGGGCGAACGCGCCAATAAGGCAGCCCAGTCCTATGATTACGAGCAGCCGCTTCCGCAGCGCCTCCCCCGGCATGATCATAACAGACGCCCCTCGAGACACCACGGCGAGGAGCCGGTTATGAGGACGGGGCGGATCGTCCCGGTCATCTCGTTCGGGGCGCGCACCAACACGACTTTGTCCGTTTCGGTGCGTCCCTGCAGCAGTCCCTCGCCGCGCGGGGCCGCCTCGTCCAGGAGGACATGGCATGTCTCTCCCTCCAGGGATTTGTTTATCTGCCTCGATATGTCGGATTGAAGGCCGTTTATCGCCGCAAGACGCCGCGCCCTCTCTCCGGCCGGAACCTGATCTCTCCTCGCGGCGGCGGGAGTTCCCTCCCGCGGCGAGTACGCGGCCGAGTGAACGAGGTCGAACCTGACTCGTTCTAGCAGCGAGACGGAGTCCAGAAAATCCTCCTCCGTCTCGCCTGGAAATCCTACTATGAGGTCGGTCGTGAGTCCGAGCCCCGGCAGGGCGGACCTTATTTTCTCCACCGCGCCCAGGTAATCCCCTCTTGTGTACTTCCTGTTCATCTCCCGGAGCACCCTGTCGCTGCCGGACTGCACCGGGAGGTTTATCGACGGGCAGATGTTCGGGCGGCGGCTCATGACATCCAGTATGTCGTCGCTGAAGTCTATTGGGTGGGAGGTGGTGAACCTCAGGCGCTTCAGGCCGGGGATGGCCGCGGCATCCGAGAGCAGCCTCGCGAAGCGGTACCCCCGGAGGCGTCCCTCGAAGTCGAGTCCGTAGCTGTTGACGTTCTGGCCGAGCAGGGTGATCTCGACGACGCCATCTTCTATGAGCCGGCCTATCTCGTCCGTTATCCCCTCCGGCGCCCTCGAACGGAACCTGCCCCTCACGTAGGGGACGATGCAGTACGAGCAGAACTGGTCGCACCCGTGCGCTATCGTGACATACGCCTTGTGCCTGTTGCCCCTCGTCTGCGGCAGACACTCGAGGTCCTCCAGCTCTCGCGGGTCGGAGTCGAGGTGAAACCTGACGCGATCGTCCGTCATGCTCGACGCGATTGCCTCCGGAACCACTCCGAGGTGCCTCGGGCCGGCTATGACCTGCACCCACGGGAATTTCCTGGCGATGCTCTCGCCAGTGCGCTGTGCCATGCAGCCGAGGAGAGCTATGCGCGGCCTGCGGTTTTTCTCCCAGAGTGGCCTGAACCTGCCGAGCTCGCTTATGACCTTCTGTTCGGCCTTGTCCCTTATGCTGCACGTGACGAATATGGCGACGTCGGAATCGGCGGGGTCAGGGCTCTCGCGCCAGCCGAGCGAGTTCATGGCGCTCCTCAACCTGTCCCCGTCGCACACGTTCATCTGGCAGCCGTAAACCTTTATGGAAAATGTGTAAGATCCGCAGAAATTATCGCAGGACACTGGCTTCTCCCCTCAAATATCCGAATTTTGCCCGCCGGCGAACGCTCCTTAATATGATATTATCATAAAAGGATGCACCGAAAAAAGGGGAGATTTATGTGCGTTTCGAGAAATTCACGAAGGGAACGTTTGTGCCGCTGGCCCTGATCTGCCTCCTGCTGGCGGGTTCGGCCGCCGGCGCGTCCGGATCTCTGCCGGAGATTGCAGGTTGGAGCTGCGGGGAGCTCCGGTCCACGGAGTTCGACGCGGTGTCGGGAAACCAGGGCTCGTGGCAGGAGCGCGACTACAGGACGCCCTCGGGCGTTCGGATAAAGGCCACGCTCATGGCGGGGAAGGGACCGGGAAAGCTCAGAGTGCCGCAGGCCGGCACTGATTCCTCCGACGGCGCGTACGGGGCTGGAAGTTCATATCGGGTTTTGACAATCGAAGGGGCCGGAGCGATCCTCGAGATCCATCCGCTGCTCGGTCACTCCTTAGCGGCGGATCTCGGCGACGCGACCTTGACGGTCGAGAGCGATTCTTACGGATTGGACAGCGACGAGTTTCTTGAGGCAGCAGGGATAATCCTGAGGACGCTTTAATTTCCAGGATGTCCAAAAGACGCGGGAGAGGGCGGCGCGATACGGACTGACCGTATCTGTGCTCCGCCCTCTCCTGCGTGACGCGTGCCCGTTAAGACGATTCGGGCGCCCTATGCCGGTTCGAACTGATCCTTTCCGACGCCGCACAGCGGGCACACCCAGTCGTCCGGAATTTCCGCGAAAGGGACGCCGGGCGCTACGCCGGAATCCGGGTCCCCGGTGGCTGGGTCGTAAACGTAGCCGCATATCGAACAGACGTACTTCATCATGAGTCCTCCTCCCATTTTTGTGGATTTCTCTCCGTCCTCACTCTAGTCTTGTGAACGACATCATTCAGCGACAAAATAATATTACTACGTCCCGCCTTGCCCGCACAAACGTCTTTTGTGCAGGCGGCGCGCATGTCAGCGGAAGAAATCCCTGCTCTTCGCGATGTAGTCCAGCCCGGACCACACAGTCATCAGCATGGCGCCCCACATTACCGGAAGCGAGTACGGTATGTCGAAGATCATCATTACGATGGCGACGATCTGGCTCACCGTCTTCGCCTTGCCCAGCGGGGAGGCGTGGATCACCTCGCCTCCCGCTGCCGCCACCATGCGTATGCCTGACACTATGAACTCGCGGGAGAGTATTATAACGACGATCCACGCCGGGAGGCGTCCGAGCTCGACTAAGGAGACCAGCGCCGCCACTACGAGTATCTTGTCGGCCAGAGGGTCTATGAATTTTCCGAGGTCAGTGACGATTCGGCGTTTGCGCGCCACGTATCCGTCGACGGCGTCGGTAATTGACGCCGTGATGAAGACCAGTCCGGCCAGTATATCGCCGATGTTGACGCCGAGGAGGCTCCCGAACTGGCCGCGCACGGCCAGGAAGACCATCACGAGGGGCGAGAGGAAGACCCTTGACATGCTGAGCAAATTTGGCAGATTCCACGACGTCATTGCAGGACCCACGCTCCCCTTGATATTTGATGGAGACTATTATAACCGTTCGTGCCGGACTTTGCAAAGGCTGACGAGAATTCATGCAGTATTGTCGGAATTTGACGCTCACGAATATGAGCCTAAAGTCCTATTGAAAATATCATTATTGTCCCTATAATGCTGATCATGAAGACAGAGGAACACTGGTAAAGGTAATTCATAAAGGTACGGAGGGGGCGCTTAAATGCTTTTCAAATACCGGGCAAGGACATCGACTGGGGCCATAAGCACAGGAAGCCGCGAGGCGGCGTCTCAGGAAGCTGCGATAACTTGGATGCGCGAACAGGGCATGTCCCCCATTTTCGTCGAGGCCCAGGGCGGCGCCG
>JAISRP010000327.1 GCA_031273585.1 Synergistaceae bacterium | reverse complement strand
ACCTTCACCTGATAGGGGGTTATGAGCCCGCGGGCCACTATGAGGTTCGTCTTGTTGTCGTCCACGATCAGCACCCTTGCCTCCGGCGCCGTGAAACGTATGCACGAACTGCCCCTCGCTCCGTTGCTCCGAGAGGCGGCAATTCCGTTGAGGACGTTGGCTATGGGGACGGCGTAGGCCGGCATGGGGATCGTATTGACGTCATGGGGCGAGGAGATCTCATCCAGGTTCGCCAGTAAAACCAGCCTTGTCCCGATACCGCAGCGCTTTACCAGGACTAGGCCCGGTTCGATGGCGTCCGGGGCCGTGAAGGCAAACTTAAATTCGCCGCTCTCGAGTTTCAGCAGGAACTCCTCGGCGCCGCTCGCCCTCGTGACCGGCACTCTCAGATCTCTCAGCGACGATGCGACCGAATCCGCGTAAAATTGTCTTTCGTCGTAGAGCAGGACCCCTTTTTCCTCGGGGTCGTTCACGACCGCCAGGCGATCGTTCCCGGAGAACTTCTGCGGAATCGACACGGTGAAGACCGAGCCCTTGCCGTATTCGCTCGACACGGAGATGCTGCCTCCCATCGCGCGGCAGAGCCTGTGGGTGATCGCGAGCCCGAGGCCCGTGCCCTCGACGCCCCTGTTGCGCTTGGCGTCGAGCCTGACGAAGTCGCAGAATAAGTCGTTCAGGTCGTCCTCCTTGATGCCTATGCCGCTGTCCGCTATCTCGAAGGCGAGCAGGATTGAATCGGCCCCGGTCTCCTCCCCCCGCAGCGTCAGCTTTATATATCCCTCGTGCGTGTACTTGACCGCGTTCGACAGGGTGTTGAGCAGTATCTGCCTGATGCGCGGCTCATCCCCCGTCAGGTTGTTGCGGATGTCCCCGCGGACCTCGGCCGCAAAGAGTATATGCCTGTCGAGGAGGCGCACCCTCACGACGTTCAGCACGTCGTTCAGCAGCGACGTGAGATAATATTGCGATGGCGTGATCTCCAGGTTCCCCGACTCTATCCTCGAGAAATCCAGGATATCGTTGATTATCGAGAGCAGGTTGACTCCGGCCTGCTTGATCGAGACGACGTATTCGGTCATCGCGCCGGTGTCGCTCTCGCGAAGCGCAAGCTCGCTCATCCCTATGATCGCGTTCATCGGAGTGCGGATCTCGTGGCTCATCCTGGCCAAAAAAGCGCTCTTCGCCTTGGAAGCTGCCTGAGCCTTCATGGAGGCGGTATTAGCGGTCTCGGTCTGTATCTTGAGCTCGCTTGTCCGCTCCCGGACGAGCGCCTCGAGGCGATTGCCCTCCAGCCTGTGGCTCATGAGCATTATGGACAGCATGAGGAGCAGGCAGATCAGCATTGCTGATATGCCGATCAGCCACGGCGTCCTCGACTGGGCCGCCCTGGCCCGGTAGTCGTACGTCCGGTGCGACCAACGGTCGGATATGGCCGGTATGTCGATCGTCAGCATGGCCTTGTCCATGATCGACCTCAGGGTGGCCTCGCCCTGATTTAAACAGAACGTCAGCCTGGACGTATTCTTGAACACGAGATTTGCCTTGAATCCGGGCCGTTCGTGATAGTTCGTCATGTCCAGGAGCAGGTTCTGAGTCGCCATCAGCAGGTCGATGGTCCCGTCCTCGAGGGCCGCGAACGCGTCCACGCCGTTCGCAAACTCGACGGCGGAGTGGTCCGGGAACCACCTGCGAAATGCGTCGGCATAGACGGAATCGGCTATCAGTCCTACCCTCAGGTATGGAACTTCATTGATCATCACGTCCCTGAAATCTGTGCGCGAGATCAGCACGTGTTTGTCGGTCTGAAGGGGCGTGTCCGTCCACAGGAATCGCGGCTCGCGCTCCGGGGACCGGATTAGCTCGGTGATTATGGCGACCTCGTCGTTCTCGAGCATCTTCATCACGTTTTCCGGCTCGGAGTGCTCGTCGTTTACCTGCACGAATGACAGCCCGGTGATCTCCTCGATCTCTTGCAGCACGTCGAAGGCGATGCCCTGCCACTGCTCCTCCCGTCTGTTGTAGAAACTTATGGGATAATTGTCGCGCCAGGCAGCTATCCGCACCGGCGCCCCGCCGGAGATCCTCTCCGTGAGATAATCGCGCTCTTCGTAGCTCAACTGACGGAAGAACGCGCGCCTCCTGTACTCCTGATATCCGGCGTTGTAAAGGTCGAGCAGGCGCCGCGACGCCCCGTCGTTCAGCGCCTTCTGCACGACGGTTATTATCGGTTCGAGCTCGGGGTTCTGCGTCGCCATGGAGACGCGGCATTGTATCAGAGGGAGGAAATCCTCCGCCCTGACGCCTCCGTACTTTTCGAAGATCGCTTCGGCCGTGGCGGGCCCCATGAATGCGTCGACGATCCCCTTTTCGAGCAGCTCGTAGGCCGTTGCGTAGTCGTCGACAAAGTACGCGTCGTACTGATACTGGATCACCGGCGCCGACAAATGGTACGTTTGTGAACTGTTCTTGAAGGCGAGCCGCAGGGGGCGCTCGGTCGCTATGACAGACAGATCCCGGCCGCCGGAGGCGCGCATGGACATGACGGGACGCCCTGCTATGGCGTCTGTCGAAAAAAATCCCCCCTCGCGCGCCTCCTCCTCCGTTATCTCGCCAGAGAAGTCGATCTCGCGGGATTCCAGCCCCGCCATCATGACGCTGCGGCTGTAAATCACCGGCTCGAAGCGGATGCCGATCAACGTCGTCAGCCACTCGCAGAACAGGCTCGAGAAGCCCCCGACCTCAAGGTCCTCGCCGTAAAAAGCCTCCGTCGACGGAGTCATCGCGTAGGTGAACGATTCCCGCTTTGCCCGAAGCGCCTCGACCGCGGCTATGTCCTCCGAGGTGATGCCGGATATTTCCGGGAGGGAGGCGAAGACTTGTCCTCCCTCCCGTGCCGGGACCGCGGCGCGGGCAAGGGGAGCGCATATATATAAAAGAAGAAGAGCCGCCAGTGATATGGATGAGATTGTTCGTATTTTCATTCGCGTCACCACCATTCTTTTGGCAATAGCAGGAACGTGACTAATTATTATAAAATGATATTTACATGCGTTTCGCGCATTATACATCGCCATCATAGTAATTATTAGATTAAAATGTCAGAACCGGTATAAAGCATGATGCCGCCCTAGGGCATTCCACTTGGTGATACATATATGAATAATAAATAATTTTTGAAGCGGCTGATTAATGTTGAATAACTTGAAATGTGCCGAG
>JAISRP010000307.1 GCA_031273585.1 Synergistaceae bacterium | reverse complement strand
TTGTCCGCCTTTATGCCCGCCCCGTTATTCGCGGTCTTCCACAGGGCCGATGTCCAGTCCCCAGTCTCATGGGCGCTGTGGCAGGTGGCGGCAAAGGCGTGTATACCCGGAATTTTTTTTGCGCTATTGTAAAACTCCTCCGCCGTCTCAGCGAACGAAGCCCCGCAGGAGAGACAGAAGTATGCGGACAAGGACAAAAGCATAATCCGAAAAAACCTGGACATGAGCAACCCCCCCGATTTTTTTACGTTTTTTGAGTTTCCTCCGTAAACCTCCCCGCCCTCAGTCCACGAGCCTGGCTATGTCCAGGAAGGTGACGAACGCTATGAGGGCGAGTAACATGGCAAGCCCGACTATATGCACCCGGTTCTCCCACTTTTCAGGAAACTTTCGGCCGGATATCATCTCGCCGAACAGGAAGACCAGCCTGCCTCCGTCGAGCGCAGGGAGGGGCAGCAGGTTCAGCAGGCCAAGGTTCAGGTTTATCACGGCCAGGAAGGAGATGAACGTCCAGAACCCCTGCTTCGCGGCGTCGCCGGCCCACACGGCTATGCCCACGGGGCCGGTGATGTCGGCCTTCATCGCCCCCGTTATCATCTGCCACAGGCCCCTCAGAATGTCGACGCTCATCTGCCAGCAGTAACCAAAGCCGCGGATGACCGCGTCCCCCGGCGAGTATCTCACGCGGCCGGGCTGAACTCCCCACAGCCGCGCCTTCTGATCCCCGCCGAACGGGACGACGCCTGAGATCTCGATCCTCCTGCCGTCGCGCTCGATCTCGAACTTCACCTCGTCCGTGCCGATATCCTGAAGCGTAGTCCTTATGTCGCCCCACTCGGTTATGACGCGGCCGTTTATCGAGATAACCCTGTCGCCCGGCTGCACGCCCATCTCCGCGGCGGGGTATCCGTCCATGAGCCTGCCCACGACGGGAGACTTGAGGTCTATGACTCCGTAGCCGGCGAGGAGCACCGTGGTCAGTATCCACGCGAGCACGATGTTCGAGAACGGGCCCCCAGCTATTATCACGAACCTCTCCCAGGCCCGCCTCCTGGGGAACGCCCTCTCGGGGTCCGGGACGTCCCCGGGGAGGGGCTCGCCCTCGTCCCCCTCAAGCCGCACCAGGCCGCCCACAGGGAACGCCCTTATGCACCACAGGACGCCGTTTCTCCTCATCGAGAGGAGGCGCGGCCCCATGCCGAACGCGAACTCGTGGACCTGAACGTTGCGCCAGACCGCGGCCAGATAGTGGCCTCCCTCGTGGATGACGACGCACACCCCTATTACCAGAAGAAACGCAAGCACGCTGACCATTTATTCATTATCCTCCTATTGCTGCACAGATTGCGCGCGCAAGACGAGCGCCTTCCTCGATGAGTCGTATCGCCTCCTCCAGAACGCCCGGCTGCGGCCCCGAATACTTTTCCATAACCAGTTCTATTATATTGGAAATCGTGAGAAATGGAATACGTCCCCCCAGAAAAGCCTCCACCGCAACCTCGTCGGCCCCGATCAAGAGCGGCGGGTAGGCCCCGCCCCTTCGTCCGGCCTCGAGCGCGATCTCAAAACACGGAAAACGCTCGGGGTCTACCTCCCTGAACTCGAGCTCCCACTCCGATGCCGGCGGCGTCCGAAACTCCTCCTCGTCGGCGATGGGGAGCCTGTCCGGCCACGACAGGGCAGAGGCCGCGGGCAGCCTCATGTCTGGACGGGAGAACAGCATCTTCGACGTGCCGTCGCTGAACTCGACGATGCCATGCACAAGCGACCTCGGGTGTATGAGCGCCCCCACTTTTTCGGGCGGCAGGGAGAAGAGCCTCATCGCCTCGATGCACTCTATCCCCTTGTTCATCAGCGTGGCGGAATCTATCGTGATCTTGGGGCCCATTGTCCAGACAGGGTGAGCCAGCGCGTCCTCAGGGGATGCGCGCTGCATCCTTCCGACGGGCCAGTCCCTGAAGGGGCCTCCGGAGGCGGTGAGTATGATCCGGCGGACATCCCGGGTTCCGCCGGGCTCGTCCCTGATGCACTGCCAGATAGCGCTGTGCTCGCTGTCCACCGGCCTGAGCTGGTCCGGGCGCTTCACGAACGGCATGACCCAGGGACCGGCCGCGACTATGCTCTCCTTATTCGCGAGCGACACGTCCTTGTCGGCGCAAAGCGCCCTCTGAAGGGCAGCGATCGCACCCGTGCCCGAGGAGGCGAAGACTATGTGATCCGCCTCCGGCAGCCCGGCAAGCCAGGAGAGGCCCTCGGCGCCGGAGACCAGCTCCACGCCCCGCGAGCGGAATCGGCTCTCCTCGTCGCACAACGGATCCGCCAGACACGCGAACCTTGCCCCGAACTTTCCGGCCAGGGAGAGCAGCGAGTCCGCGTCCGAATTGGCGGCAAGCCCCACCACCTCGAAGCGGTCGGGGAACCTGGCGCAGATGTCGAGCACCGACGAACCGACGCTGCCCGTTGCGCCTATTACTGCGATTTTCTTTGGACGCGGCGTCATGTCAGCTTATCACCTCGAAGATGAAGAACGCCAGGGTCGCGTTTATCAGGATGCTGTCGAACCTGTCGAGAAACCCTCCGTGCCCTGGTATGACGCTGCCGGAGTCCTTGATGCCAGCCTCGCGCTTCAGCACGGACTCGCCCAAGTCGCCGATCTGTCCCGCGACGCCGCAGAGGACGCTTATCAGTACGATCGGCAGGGGGGCGAAGTCGACGAAGATGGGCATGACCGAGCCGCAGACTATGCTGGCGCCGAGCCCCGCCCAGAAGCCCTCCCAGCTCTTCTTGGGGCTGACCCTGAAGGCGAACGGAGTCTGGCCGAAGCGGGAGCCCACGATGTAAGCCCCGACGTCACAGCTCCAGGTGGAGAAAAAAATCGTCAGGAGGAATATGTACCCCCAGGTCTGTGACCGAATTTCTATCATGAAGCACCAGGGCAATATGATGTATATGAGCCCCGAGAGGGTGCCGCCCATGTTCCAGAGCGCGTAGCTCTGGCCGGTGGACTGCCTCCTCACGACCTCTGTGAACAGCACGATGAACGCCACCACCGCGATTATCGAGAGGGTCACGGCGTAGCTCAGCCCTATCGAGACGGACAGCAGCATCAGGAACGCCCCCGCGAGTCCCCATCCGCGGGAGAGCCTGAACTTGGAGGACATCATCTGGTACAGCTCCAACAGCGAACCGAGGGCCACTATGGATGCCATGACGGGCCATATCCACTTCCCGGCCATTATTCCGCCCACTATCAGGGCGCACACGAGCACGCTGCCCATGACGCGGTTAAAGATATCGCTCGCGGCCCCTTTTCTGGACTGCTTCGACTTGACTCCCGACGGAGGCTTATGCAGAGCCATAGCGACGCTCCCTCCCCGCGTAGCTGTCGAGGGCTCGCGCAAGCTCTTCCCTGCCAAAATCGGGCCAATAGACGTCCGAGAAGTAATACTCGCTGTACGCGCTCTCCCACAGCCAGAAATTGCTGATCCGAAGCTCCCCCCCGGTCCTAATGAGGAGGTCCGGATCCGGGATGTCTGGCGCGTACAGGTGACGCCTCAGCACGTCCTCCGTCACCGGCCCCTCGTGGCCGGAGCGTATCAGACCTGCTATGGCATCCAGTATCTCCTGCCTGCCGCCGTAGTTGACGCAGAAGATGACATCTATGGCGGTGTTCTCCCTGGTCATCTCCTCCGCCGACTCGACTATGCTCAGTATATCGTCCGGGAACGCGCTCATCTGACCCGCGAAGCGCACGCGCGCCCCCCGGCGGTGCATCTGCCCGATCTTGCCCTTGAGGTAGTATCGGAACAGCCCCATCAGCCCCTGCACCTCGCTGTGAGCGCGCTTCCAGTTCT
The DNA here is from genome assembly GCA_031273585.1 of Synergistaceae bacterium. Classification (GTDB taxonomy): domain Bacteria; phylum Synergistota; class Synergistia; order Synergistales; family Synergistaceae; genus JAIRWR01. Next base: position 3,144 of record JAISRP010000307.1, on the reverse strand, counting down.
CGGTCGAGAAGGCGTATACGGAGAGGTATCTGATGCCAAGGTCCCTGGCGTAGTCTATCGTCCTCTCGAGGGCCTTTACCCCGGCCTGATGCCCTATGACTCGGGGCAGGCCCCTTCTTTTAGCCCAGCGCCCGTTTCCATCCATCACTATCGCCACGTGCCTCGGCATGTTGCGCCCAGCCGGGACAAGCGTCAAGCTGTCCGCGGAATCAGCCAAAGTCGACCCCCTCCAATCCGCCGTGTTCCCTGAGGTGATCCCACTGCCTCTTTACCTCCTGTATGTCGATCCACGAGAGGTGCTTGGGACTGCCGGGCTTCCTGCTGTCGGGGTAGCGGAGAAGGTAGCTCGGGTGGAACATCGGCATGACCGCAACTCCCCGCCAGTTGAACCAGCGCCCCCTCAACTTCGATATGGCCTCGGTCGTCTTGAGGACCCATTTAGTGGGCGACGAGCCGAGCAGGACGATTATCGACGGTTTCACGAGGAGTATCTGAGTCTGAAGGAACGGATCGCACGCGGCGCTCTCCTCCGGCAGGGGCGTCCTGTTGCCGGGCGGCCTGCACTTGACTATGTTCGTAATGTACACGTCTCTCCTGTCGATGCCGGCGGCGTTCAATATCTGAGTGAGCAGCTGCCCCGCTTTCCCGATGAACGGACGTCCCTGCTCGTCCTCGTCGGCCCCCGGCCCCTCCCCTATGAACATGAGCCTCGAATCCTCGCTGCCCTCCCCGAACACCACGGAATTTCGAGTCGCGGCCAGCGCGCATCCGCCGCAGGACGAGGCCCTCCTCCTGCACTCGGCCCACAGGGCGCGCGACGCCTCGCCCCGCTCCTGCGCGGACAACCCGAAGACCGCCCCATCCACAACCTGGTTTTCGCTCATCACGGAAACTCCAGGCCCACTACGTTTATATTCACGTTATGCACTCCCAGTCCGCTGAAGTATCGGACGCTTCGCGCCACCCTCTGGCGGACGAGCTCCGAGATAGCTATTATACTCCTGTCCCCCGGCGACAGCCGGATGTCTATGTCTATGCACAGCTCCTCCTCCGCGGTCGAGTACACCCTGGCGACGGGCCCGCCGGCCACCTGAGACACCCTCGACGCGACGTACGAGACGAGCTGCTCTATCGCCTCCGGCTCTATGTGCACCTCTCCGTAAAAGCTGAAGGGGGGGCGCACTATCGTCTTCTCCCCCTCGTAGGGGGCCTTGGCTCTCCACAGCACCCTCAGGCGTCCGACCATCTTGCCCGCGAAGTTCTTTCTGACGAGGACGTGCGACACCGGTATGACGTGCTGCCCCTTGCTCTGCCTCTCCTTGCGGGCCCTCGCGATCTCCTGGGGCGTCGCCACCTCCTCTATGTGGATGACGCGCGTCGGAGACGGGAGCTCGAGTTTTTTTATTATCCGCTCCGCCATCCCCTCCGACGTCGCTATCACCATCACCGAGCAGTCGGGCGACTTTCTGAAAAAATCCATGACGGACTTGCGATGATCATCGAACTCGAACATGGCCCTTCTTATGGCCCGTATCTGATTCCGCTCCGCCTTCGCGCTGCGGCCCGCCACTATCGCGGTGCGGCGGATGACGAGCCCATCGTCTATTATATAATCCGCGTCAAGGTAGTCGGCCACGAACTGCGCCCTCTGGCTCTTTCCGGTTCCGGCCGCTCCTACGAACGCGTACACCTTTATTCCGGCAAAGTCCGGGTTGACTCCGAATACGGCCACGGGTCACGCTCCATCCGCGTCAGGGATGAGCCGCATGTCGGCCCCGAGGGACTCCATCTTGCACAGAAGCGACTCGTAACCCCTCCACACGTGCTTCAGCGAACAGACGACCGTCTCCCCCTCGGCCGCTAGCCCCATGAGTATCAGGGCGGCCCCGGCCCTCAGGTCCGATGCCCGCACCTCCGCTCCGGTGAGCCGCGGCACTCCTGTGACGACCACTGTGTTCCCCTGGATGTCGAGCTTGCTCCCCATGCGCTTGAACTCTCCAACGTGGACGTAGCGCGAGTCGAAGACGCTCTCCTGTATTACGCTCGTCCCATCCGCCATGCAGAGCGCAGCCATGATCTGAGGCTGGAGGTCCGTCGGAAATCCCGGATACGGAAGAGTCTTCAGGGTGATCCCCCTCCACCTCCGCTCCCTGCACGAGACGGACACGGAGTCGGCGAAGACCCCAACCGGAATCCCTGCCTCCTCGAGTTTTATTATGAGCGACTCCAGGTACTCGGGATTGATGCCGTTCACCGTGACCTCCCCCCGCGTCATGACGCCGGCCAGGAGGTACGTGCTGGCCTCTATGCGGTCGGGGATTATGCGCACCGATGCCGCCCCGAGGCTCCGCGTCCCCCTCACCCGGATCGTCCCGCTGCCGTCCCCCTCGACGCGGGCTCCCATAGCCCGCAGCGCCTGCGCGAGGTTGACTATCTCGGGCTCCCTGGCAGCGTTCTCGATCACGGACTCCCCCGGCGTCATCGCGGCGGTCATCAGGACGTTCTCAGTCGCCCCCACTGACGGGAAGTCAAAACTTATCCTGGTCGCCTTGAGCCCGTCCGTCCTGGCGTGCACGGAGCCGTGCTCCAGATCGATCTCCGCCCCCATCTTGACGAGCGCCTTCAGATGAAGGTCTATCGGCCTGCTCCCTATGGCGCACCCTCCCGGCAGCGGGAGGACTGCCCTCCCGCATCGCGCCACGAGGGGCCCGAGCACGAGCGACGAGGCCCTCATCCTGCGGACGAGGTCGGTGGGAGTCTCCCACTTCAGGTCCTCCGGGACGTCGATCGTCATGCGCCCCTTGTCGAAATTCACCCCAGCGCCCAAGTGACGCAGCAGGTCCGCCATCGTGTGAATATCCTGAAGGTCGGGGACCCGCTCCAGCGTGAGCCTGCGCCCGCTCAGGAGAAGGGCCGATGCCATAACCGGCAGAGCCGCGTTCTTGGCGCCCTGCGCCACTATGCCCCCCGACAGCGGTTTCCCGCCGCGGATCAGCACTCTATCGCTCAAACCGTCCAAAGATCAGTCACTCCAGTCATGAATCAGCGAAACGCGCCCTCATTATAACCCAAAATCGTCAGCTGAACCCCCCGGGGCAAGACCCAGGTCAAGACCGTGGGCTCCGCCCACGCCCGCCGGGGGAC
>JAISRP010000293.1 GCA_031273585.1 Synergistaceae bacterium | reverse complement strand
AGGGCACGATGCCGATAGCGGCGATCTTGGACACCAAGGGGCCCGAGATACGAACCGGCGAGCTCGACGGACACCGTCCGGTGCAGTTGAAGGCGGGCGCCGTCTTCACGCTGGTCACGGACGAGTGCCTTGGCGACGCGGACCACGTGTCGGTGAGCTTCGACCGCCTCGCGGAGGAGATCGTCCCGGGGCAGGATATATTCATAGACGACGGGGCGATTCATCTCAATGCGGATCGCGTGGAGCCGGGGCGGATAGTCTGCCGCGTCCTGGTCGGAGGCGCGCTCGGCGAGCGCAAGGGCCTCAACATCCCGGGCGCGGACCTGTCCGTACCGACGCTGATGGAGAAGGACATCAAGGACATCGAGTGGGGGATGGACAACGACATGGACTACATAGCCGTGTCGTTCGTTCGCAGCCGCGAGGACATAATGCAGGTCCGAGGCGTGATCGAGAGGCATGGAGGCGGGAACGGGCGGATAAATATAATAGCCAAGATAGAGACGCTGCAGGCGGTCCAGAATCTGGAAGAGATAATCCAGGTGGTGGACGCCGTCATGGTGGCGCGCGGGGACCTCGGAGTCGAGATGCCGACCGAGGTCGTCCCGATGGTTCAGAAGAGAATAGTCGAGATGTGCCGGAATCAGGGGAAGCCCGTCATAGTGGCCACTCAGATGCTCGACTCCATGATAAGGAACCCACGCCCGACGAGGGCCGAGGCGAGCGACGTGGCCAACGCCGTCATAGACGGGGCTGACGCTGTCATGCTGTCCGGCGAGACGGCGAGCGGCGAGTACCCGGTCGAGGCCGTCAGGATGATGGAGAGCATCGTGATCAGCACCGAGCGCGAGGTGATGAACCGCTACTTCGTCGGCGGCTCGTCCAAGCCCTGCATAACGCCGGACTCCGTGAGCCACGCCGCCATGCAGGTCGCGGAGGAGCTGAACGCCGCGGCGGTCATATCCCTCACGAGGAGCGGAAGCACGGCCTCCATGGTCAGCAAGTATCGCCCAAAGGCCACGATAGTCGCCTCGACCCCCCTCAGGCGGACCTGGCGCGCGCTCTCCCTCATGTGGGGCGTCAAGCCGCTGCTCTCCGAGGAGCACTCAAGCACGGAGAGCGCGGTGGACGCCGCCATGAGCGCGGTTTTGAAGCACGGCTTCGTCAAGGAGGGGGATTCGGTCGTAATAACGACTGGGTTCCCAGTCTTCGTGTCCGGGACCACTAACATGCTGCTGGTCCAGACCGTCGGCAGGGTGCTGTTCCGCGTGCCCTCGCTCATCAAGAGGGAGGCTGCGGGCTTCGTCTGCACCGCCCGCACATCGAAGGAGGCCCTCGACAAGATGGGGTACGGCAACGTCTTAGTCGTGCAGTCCGCGGACAAGGAGTATCTGCCCGCCCTCAAGAAGGCGGCGGCTCTGATCACCGAGGAGGCGGGGATGACCGGATTTGCGCCGATGACCGCCCTGCGGATGGGGATTCCGTGCATGACCGGCGTCGACGGCGCCACAGAGCGCCTCAAGGACGGAATGCTCGTGAGCGTGGACGGGATCCACGGGGTCGTGTACGAGGGAAGGATGAGGTCCGTCGGCTGATGCGCCCGGCGGGGGCATGTCGCTCTTAGGAACCCACGTGTCGGTCTCGGGCGGGCTGCACCGCGCAGTCGAGCGCGCTACGCTGCTCGGGGCGGAGGCCATGCAGATATTCACGAGAAACCCCCTGCAGTGGCACGGCCGCAGCCTCTCCCTGGCCGAGGTGGAGTCGTTCAGGAGATCTCTGCTCGGAAGCCCGATAAAGAGCGTGATCGCCCACTCCTCATATCTCATAAACCTGGCCGGCGACGACGGCATCCGCCGTCAGAGCGTCGAGGCGCTGACTGGCGAGATAGCGAGATGCTATCAGCTCGGCATAGACGCCGTGGTCCTCCACCCCGGCTCGTCCAAGGGCGGGGACAGGGGAGTGGCGATAGATCGCCTCGTCTCCTCGCTCGGGGAGGCTCTCGGGAGGACGCAGGACAGCCCCGTCACAGTCCTGCTTGAGACGATGGCCGGAGGCGGCGGGATCCTGGGCTCGTGCGTCGAGGAGATAGCCGGGGTGCTCGACGCGCTGGGATGGGATGACCGCATGGGAATCTGCGCCGACATCTGCCACCTGTTCGGCGCCGGCGTCGACGTCAGAAGCGACGGCGGTTACGGGAGGCTCGTGTCGTCAATAGAGAAGCACGTGGGCATAAGCCGGGTCGGCTGCTGGCACTTGAGCGACAACAAGGGGCAGAGGGGCAGCAACACGGACAGGCACGAACACATCGGCCAGGGCGAGATTGGAATTATTCCCTTCGGTATGGTAGTATCTGACGAGAGATTCCAGGACACGCCGTGCATACTTGAAACGCCCAAGGATGGGATCGGCGACGAGGGAAACCTGGCGCTCCTGCGAAAACTGAGGGGCGCGTGACGCCGTATCGGTCTCATCTTTAGACTTTCATCCCGCCCGGGCCTGCCGCGGCTTAAAATCCCGGCGGGCATGACGGGGCAAGGAGGATAAATTGTCTTTTTTTATCGGCTTCCGGTGGCAGGACCTCATCGACATACTCATCGTCGCATTTCTTATTTATCGGATCCTGATCTTTTTCGTGGACACGAGGGCGATGCAGCTGGCCCGCGGCGTCCTCATAATCGCCGCGGTCGGCGCGTCCGCGAGGGCCATGGATCTGAAGACTATAACGTGGCTGTTGAGTCATCTCCTCAGCGCGATTATAATTGCCATACCGATAGTGTTTCAGCCGGAGCTGAGGCGGCTTTTGGAGGAGCTCGGCAGGGGGAGCCTGCTGTCCGGATCGAAGCGGGCGAGCGAGCTCGCCGAGAACAGCGCGGACGACCTCGTGAAGGCGGTCGCGTACCTGCAGCAGCACAGGATAGGGGCGCTCATCGTGCTGCAGAGGGAGACGGGGCTCAGGGAGATATGGAGGTCCGCGGTTCAGCTTCGCGCGGAGATAACGCAGGAGCTCGTGCTGTCCATATTCTGGCCGAACAACCCCCTGCACGACGGGGCCGTCATCATGGACAGGCGTTCGGTGATCGCCGCCGCCTGCTACCTGCCGCTGACGGACAACACCGACATATCGAGGTGGTATGGGACGAGGCACAGGGCGGCGGTCGGCGTGACGGAGGTATCGGACGCGCAGGCGCTCGTCGTCTCCGAGGAGCAGGGGCACGTGTCGCTCGCGATACGGGGCAGGCTATCGCGCCCCCTGACGGACGAACAGCTGACGCGCTTCGTGCACAGATACTTCAACCCGCAGGATGAGAACATGACAGTGCTCCAGAGGCTGAAAAAAGAAATTCAATCCCAGTGGCCCGGGACGAACGGATAGGACTGGTGGCAGGATGAGCGACGCATCCGGCGGCGGCGGACGTAAGAAGATATTCGCTCCCTTTGATCTCTCTGACGGAACGAGGAGGAGAAAGTGGCTCATCCGAGCCCTCTCCCTGCTGTTCGCCATGACCCTGTGGCTCTTTGTCACGTGGGACGGGACCACGATGAGCACGAGCGTGATGAGCGTGCCGCTGAGGTATCAGGATGTATCGGATGGGTACTCCATCTCCAGCGACGTGGGCGAGATAAGCGTGAGCATAGAGGGCAGGGTGGAGATGCTGGCGATAATGGCCAGGAACTCCGTCAGGGCATCGGTGAGCGTGCAGGACATGGTCCCCGGCAAGTACAGGCTGCCCGTGCACCTGAGCCTGCCGGACGGAGTCAGGGCCGTGAGTTACTCGCCGCAGGTGGTCGAGTGCGAGCTTCTCCGAATCATAGAGAGGACGCTCAAGCCTTCGCTCGCCCTGAATGGGGACCTGCCGAGCGGCGTGTGGCTCGACGAGGTGAGCGTGACTCCGACGGAGGTCGTGGTGAAGGGACCTGAGATGGAAGTCCTCGCGGTGAGGCGGGCGGAGGTCAGGCTCGATGCGCCGGAGCTCGAATCCGACGTCACGAGGTCCGCGCCCGTGATACTGCTAGGCGACGCGGGAGAGGTGAAGGGGCTGACCGTCGAGCCGGAGAGGGTCGAGGTAAAGGCCGGCGTCACGAGGTCCATGGGCGAGGCGAGGGTCCCGGTCAGGGTCCAGGCCGTCGGCACGCCGGGCGGAGGGTTGAGCATAGGCGGAGTTGCCATATCGCCGGACGTCGTCACGATCAGGGGCAAGGAGAGCGATCTGGCCGGGATCACGGAGATCGCCCTCGACGCGATAGACGTCACCGGACACACTGAGGACGTCGTCATAGACGTCCCGATAAAGCCCCCTCTGCCAGGCATCGCGGTCGTGGACCACGGGTCGGTCAACGTGAGGGTGAGGCTGCGGTCGACCCGCGAGGCGCGGACGTTTCTGGCCGTCCCCATCGGGATAGAGGGCGGGGGCGAGTCCGATAAGTGGGCCGTATCCCCGCCCTCGGTCAGCGTGACGATCGAAAGGTCCATGGAGTCGAGCGATCCGTTCGACATAAACAACCCTCCGTTTCAGTTGTACGTCGACGTGACGAATATCGTATCCAGCAGAATAGTCCTGCCGGTCCTGATGAGGAATCTGGCGCAGGGAATGGCAGTTACCCGCATAGAACCGCCTCAAGTCACAGCCGAGGCGGAGGAACGCCCTGAAAAACAGTGAGGAGTGGTCTCTATGGCAACGCCCGGTAAGGTCCGCAGCATATTCGGCACGGATGGAGCGAGGGACATCGCCAACCGCGGAAACATGACCCCCGAGATGGCCCTGTCGCTCGGCCGCGCCTTCACTCTCTTCCTGATAGAAAGAGGGATACCCCAGCCGGTCATAGTCACCGCCAAGGACACGAGGAGATCCGGCGCGATGCTCGAGACGGCCCTGGCCTCTGGCATGATGTCGGCGGGCGCAGAGATACGCTCGGCCGGGATCCTGCCCACGCCGGGGGTGGGCTTTCTACTCAAAAGGGGCGGATTTGACGCAGGGGCCGTGATAAGCGCCTCCCACAACCCGGCGGAGTACAACGGCATAAAATTCTTCGACGCGAACGGATTCAAGCTCTCCGACGATGACGAGGCCACGATCGAGGAGCACCTGACGAGCCACGTGATGGAGGAGTGGCGTCCCACCGGGGCCCTAGTCGGCGAGTTCTGCTACGACGGGGACCTCTGCGCCATGTACGCCGAGTGGCTCGTAGACCAGATGTCCGAGGCCTGTGCCTGCGACTGGCCACTCGTGATCGACGCGGCAAACGGGGCCGCAGCTCGGATAGTTGGGACGGTTTTCGGCTCGTGGCGCGGAAAGGTGTACTACTGCGGCGTGGAGAGCGACGGCCTGAACATAAACGACGGGGTCGGGGTGATGCACATGGATCACCTCTCCCGAGCCGTGAGGAACAGACACGCGAGGCTCGGCGTGGCCTTCGACGGCGACGCCGACAGGGTGCTGCTCTGCGACAGGGAGGGCCGCGCCATCGACGGCGACATAATGCTGTGGGTGATAGGCCGTTACATGGCCCGTTGCGGACGCCTCGGCAGCGGAGTCGTCGCAACCGTCATGAGCAACATGCTCCTGGAGGAGAAGCTGGACGAGGACGGGATAGACGTCTTCCGCTGCCCCGTAGGCGACAGGTACGTCCTCTCACGGATGAGGGAGACCGGCGCGGGGCTCGGTGGCGAGCAGTCGGGGCATATAATAGCGTCCGACAGGGTGACGACCGGGGACGGGCTGTACGCCGCGTCGCTCTTCATTAAGTCATGCGTCGAGCTGGGCGAGAACCCGGACACCCTGGTCGACAGGTTCCCGAGATATCCGCAGGTGCTCCGGAACCTCAGAATCGAGAACAGGGAGAGGGTGCTTGCCTCCCCAAAGTTGGAGGAGGCCAGGATCAGGGCCATGAAGAAACTCTCCGGCATAGGCCGCGTGCTGCTGCGCTCCTCCGGCACGGAGCCCCTTCTGCGGATACTCGTAGAGGCAAGGGACGAGGCCCTCATGAACGAGGTCTGCGACGAACTGGAAACCACAGTCCGCGAAATCGGAGCCAGCCTGCGCGCGTTTTAGCGATATAGACGAGCCAGGCAGGCAGAACCTTGGGGCGCCGCCCCAAACCCCGCCAGGAGGCAGTTCCACCTGGACCTCCAACAGTTTTTTTGTTTTGGCCCCAAGGGCGTAAAAAAAAAAAAAAAAGGGGGTGCGG
>JAISRP010000251.1 GCA_031273585.1 Synergistaceae bacterium | reverse complement strand
GGGGAGCTCATATGTTCCTCGGAAGATGCGTTCGCGGTCGACATGAACTCTATCCTGAAAAAATATCAGCACGAACGTCTGGCGTTCTCCAATAGGACCTATGGATATTTTCTCTTTGAGAGCAGTCCCAACTGTGAGATGTGGCGCGTTGTGTTCGAACATGCGAAAACCATGACGCTCATGGCCCTTCAGAGGGATATCGCGAGTATGCGGGTAGAGGCCAGTTACCGCGACGAATTTATGCAGGATCTCGTGACTGGGAATATCCGGCGTCACGAGGAGTCCCTGAACAGGGCCAAACGTTTCGGCTGGGAGCTGGTCGGACATCTTCGGACTGTTATCTTCGACATCGATTGCGGCGAGGAATATCTTGAACGCGCAGCGCCGCGCGAGACGTCGATGGAGATGGATAAAATCAGAGACAGGGTTTATTCCGTATGCAAGCATGATATACGCTCGGCTTTTCAGGATGTTCCGTGTCTCGATATGGACAACTCCATCATTTTCATACTCAACGTGGACAAATGCGCCGATTTCATGAAGAAACTTCATAAGAGCTGTGAGGAGATACGAAGCAAAGTGCTGACATGGACCGGGTTTTCGGTTTCCGCCGGAGTAGGCGGTGAAAAAAAAGACTTCTACGGTATCAAGGAGAGTTATGAGGAGGCGAGGCGCGCCATAGAGATGATGCGCCCGCTGAACGATGATGGCATCTACGTCTGGGACGAGATGGGAATCCTGACGATTCTCGCTCCAGTGGCCGATTCGAAGGAGGCGGAAAGGTTTTTCTCGTCGAGGCTGGGCCGGTTGGGCGGTGCGAGCGAGCTGCTGCGCACTCTCAGGATACTTGTTGAGGAGGATTGGAACTTCAAGGCTGCGGCACGGCGGATGAACATCCACTACAATACCATTCACTATCGTTACGAAAAAATCCATGAGCTCTCCGGCGTTGATTTATCTACGGGGGAGAGCCGCCTAGAAGTAGCTGTTGCGCTCAAGTTGCTTTATCTGAACCCAAAGCTCGGAGAATCGGGTCGCGAGTGAAAATGGGGTTGCCAATGCCGGAGACCGATTGAATGCTCGAACTGCGCCTTGCCGTTACAGCGCCAGGCGAAGCGTGTCTATGTCCTATCCAGGATCATCGCTGTTTCCAACAGAACATCGCAGCCCTTCTGAATATCCTCGGGCGTGGAAAATTCCTCCGAGGAGTGGCTTATCCCATTCACGCTCGGTATAAAAATCATCCCGGTCGGAAACGACCTGGAGAGCATCAACGAGTCATGAAATGCCCCGCTCGGCATGAATACATATCCGAGCTCGGCCTCCTCGGCCGCTTTGGCAATTGCATCCCCTATTGACGCGTTCATCAGCGCCGGGTTGTTGGAGGAGATCGGTCTGATGTCATGCGAGACGCCGCTCGTTCCTGCAATTTCTTCGAGGGCGCTCTCGAGATTCTTTTCGATCCTTTCAATCACCTCCATGTCCTGATCCCTTATTTCGAGGCTGAAGGTGCAGACGCCTGGGATGACATTGACCGAATTAGGTTGTACTGCTATGTAACCTACAGTGGCCACTGAATACGCTCCGCCGTGCGCGACCGTAATTTCAGGAACCGACGATATGAAGCGGGATGCGGCCACGAGGGCGTCTCTGCGGTCGGACATCATCGTGCTTCCTGCGTGATTCTTTACCCCCCTGATGACAACCTCGCTGCGCTTCACTCCGGCGATTGCCGTCACGATTCCGATAGGGATCCCTTTTCTGAAGAGAAAGCCGCCCTGCTCGACGTGCAACTCCAGAAAGCAGCGCACGGTTCCCTCCGCCCTCGCGGCTCCGCCTATTTTGTTCAGATTCATCCCGAAGGCCGACAGAGCTTCTTTCCTGCTGATTCCATCCATGTCTGTATCGGTAGGTTTAAAGCCGTCGAGAGGCGCGGCGCAAAACGCGCTGCTGCCGATCATGCCGCTGCCGAAACGAGCGCCCTCCTCGTCGGTGAACACGATGACCTCGATCGGATGGCGCGTACGGACGCCGGAGCAGACTAGAGTTTCCACGATCTCCAAACCGGCGATGCAACCCAGCGCGCCGTCGTACTTGCCTCCGTCAGGCACAGTATCGAGATGGGAACCGGTCATGATGGCAGGCAGGGAGTCGTCGTCTCCCCGCAGGCGCGCTATTATGTTCCCAGCCGCGTCCACGCGCGGTTCTATCCCGAGTTCGCGAAAATAACCCATGAACAACTCCCGCGCCTTAATGTCCTCTGGGGAAAATGCGAGTCTGGAGTGAGCTCCGTCTGCGCGTTCTCCGCAACTGTAAATTTTTTCGAGTCTGTCTACGACCCGCGCTCCGTTTGTCTTTAACATCCCGCTCTCCCGTATCCCTGAAATCGGCCGGTCTGAAACCTGCCCCGAATATCGCGGACCCGGCTGTCCGAATACGCCACGCGCCCGCGCAGTATCGTCGTCTCGACCCGCCCCTGCAATTGCATCCCCATGTAGGGCGTGTGCCGGTTTTTGTGCAAGAGCCACTCTGGGGTCACGGTCCATCGCGCCTCAGGATCGAAGATGACGAAGTCTGCGTCGCTCCCGGGTTGTATCGCCCCCTTCTTGGGGTAGAGGCTGAACAACCTGGCCGGTGTCGTCGATATAAGGTCCACCAGCCTCTCCAGGGGCAGCCCCCGTTTGACCGTTCCCTCGTAAAACATGACGGGAAGCATAGTTTGTATGCCCTGTACCCCTCCCCAGGCATCCGCGAATTTTTTACCGCCGGAGATGTCCTTCTGCTGCGGTGTCGAAGGAGAGTGATCCGATCCGATCGAGTCTATCGTCCCGTCAATAACCCTCTTCCACATCGCCTCTACAGCGTCGCGGCGTCGGACCGGAGGGGCGCATTTCAGCACCGGTCCCATGCCTTCGAGGTCGTCCTCGGAGAAGACGAGATAGTGCGGGCAGGTCTCGACCGTCACGTCGGCGCCGGCTTCCCGCGCCTGCGAAACGGCATCCACCGCCTCGGGGATTGTCGCGTGGCATATGTGGACTCTCGCGCCAGTCTCAACCGCCATCTCGATGACGGCGCGAGTTGCCAGAAGTTCCGCAAGTGGGGAGTGGGCCTCGAGAAATGACCGCACTGTTCCGCGTTCCGCCTCGTTGATACAGAGCCGCGAGGTCAGGCCCTGGTCCTCGCAGTGAACTCCAATCAGGGCGCCCAGCCGCCTGGCCTCCTTCATGCCCCTGTAGAGCACGTCAGGCGTCGCATAGGGGAAATCGTCCCCGGCAAAGCAGGTGAACGCCTTGAAGGCCACCGCTCCGACCTGAAACATCGTCCCCATGTCCCCTACATTGTCATTCACGAGCCCGCCCCAGAGCGAGTAATCAACCCTCGCCCGCAGTTCTCCGGCGCGTTTTTTCATCATAAGAGCCTCGGGGGATATCACGGCAGGACATCCCGACAGAGGCATGTCTATGACTGTCGTGACGCCTCCTGCAGCCGCGGCCGAGGTTCCGCTATCCATATCCTCCC
>JAISRP010000230.1 GCA_031273585.1 Synergistaceae bacterium | reverse complement strand
AGCTCGGTGCGCGAGACGGTGTTCGCGAACGCGATCCTCTCGGAGCGGTATGAATACCCGATGCACATAGGCATAACCGAGGCGGGGCCAGGCATCGACGGGGCGGTCAAGAGCGCAGCGGGGCTGGGAATCCTCCTCGGGCAGGGGATAGGGGACACCATGAGGGTCAGCCTGACTGGCGACTCTAAGACCGAGGTCGAGGTCGCGTACATGATCCAGCGGTCTCTCGGCCTGAGACAGCGCGGGGTGAACCTCGTGAGCTGCCCCGGCTGCGGCAGGCGGCGGGTGGATATATCCAGCCTCGTGGGGCTGACCAGGGAGATACTGGACGGGCTAGAGAGGGGCGGCACGCCCCTGCCAGACGGGCTCTGCCTCGCCGTCATGGGATGCGAGGTGAACGGGCCCAAGGAGGCCGCCGCGGCTGACATAGGCATCGCCGGGACGAAGGGCGGCTACGTGATGTTCTGTCACGGCGAGCCGGTCGCGACTGGCGGCATGGAGGACCTGGAGGGGACGCTGTCGTCCCGCCTGAGGGAGCTCGCGGGGGGAGGCCGGTGACTTCGGTTCAGTCCGGCGCGGAGCTGTAAATCAGGGTGGCATAGCTCGTTCCCGACTCGACCCTGCGTCCGAGGATGGAGGACGAGTCGGCGTGCTCCATGACCTCGCCGCGGCTTGCCCCCATGTCCTTCAGCAGGAGCAGGACGAGGGCGGCGGCGCGAGAGGCGTCCGCGTCGATCCGGGCCGTCTTGAGCGGGCTCATCTCCGACAGGACCCTGAGCGTTCGTATGTCCTCCGACGCCAGTCCCTCCGGCGTCCTGTAGTGCGACAGGTCCATGCTCAGGATTATCAGGTCACCATCCCGGATGAGGTGCTTTAACCCGTTCCTCAGCCGCAGCAGCGCCATGTCCGGCATGTCGGGGCGGAGCACGATCGGGACCACGGTCGCGTCAGGGAGGAAGCGCCGGATCAGGGGGATGTGGATCGTGACCCCGTGCTCGGCGGCGAAGAGATCCGGACGCGCCTCGACCATCCTCATTTTAAGGATGGATTCGACCCCCACTCCGTCCGCCCGCAGCGTCCCGGCTGACAGGGTCCAGTCCGACGGGCAGACCGCGACGGCCCGGCGCGCGCGCCGGAAGTGATCCGGCGCGAACAGCCACACCCGCCTCACGTCCCGTCCCGATGATACCCTGGCGTAAAATCTGAGGATCATGTCAAGCGCGATGTCGTGGTGCGGCACGATGCCCCCGAGGATGACGCCTCGGCTAGGCGTTGGGGAGGGGGGCGCAAAATTTCGCAGCGCGCGCTCGACCGCTCCCTCGTACGGGGAGCGCAGGGATGAATTTTCCCCGCGGGACGGTCCGGGACACAGCAGGTTCGCCAAACAGACGACGAGCAGGGCTGTTTGGATGTACTTTCGACGCGGTCCGATTTTTGGAGCGGACCGAAGACGCGGCATCTCCGCGCGCGAGGCGCGTCCGCCGCTGGGGGTGGCGGTCATCTAACAAACAGCTCGTCGTACCAGGCGGGGTGAAGGGCCCGCGTCTCATCGGCGGATTTGGCGTCGTAGACCATGTCCTTCCACTCCGCGTCAGTCATCCTCCCATCGCTGAGCGGACGCGCGAACTCGTAGTAGGAGTAGACGAAGCCGCGCGTTATGCGCGAGCCGCCCGTCCTGTCGTTGACGTACACGAATATCCTGCGCGGCGTCCCGGTCGCGGCGTACAGGACGCGCCCGCCCTGAAAGTCGGTGGCGACGTCAGAGACGACTGCCATGCTCAGGTCCCGCCGCCAGTCAGAAAAATCGACGCTCATGCCCTCCGGCATCAGCAGCGAACTTGTGAACGATCTGGCTATTCGCTTTATCTCGGTGTAATCGCTGCCCGACAGGGGCTCGTCCCTCACCTGGCGCTCCGCTATGTTCATGGCGGCCCGGCAGAGGTCCCCCAGGGTCCGGAGTTTGTACGCGTACTCGCCCTCCTGCCCGTCCTCCAGACGGAAGCGCGTTATGAGACTGGTCAGCCGGCCTATGGAGTCCGAGATCGCGCGGAACGTCTGCGGATCGGGCTCTACGTAGCCGCGAGGCTGGGGCGGGGCGAACTTGCCGGCGTACCAGCCTCCGCTTCCCATCTCGGCGCCGCCCTGCTTCGCGTAGAGCACCGTGTCGTGCTTGAGCTCTGCCCAGGACGCGGAGGCCGTGGACAGCTTCTTCCACCCCCACGCGCCGGATTTATAAAAAAACTGTCCCGAGCCGGAGTCCTTGAAGCTCTCCCTCAGCGCGTCCAGCCACATGGC
The DNA here is from genome assembly GCA_031273585.1 of Synergistaceae bacterium. Taxonomy (GTDB): domain Bacteria; phylum Synergistota; class Synergistia; order Synergistales; family Synergistaceae; genus JAIRWR01. Next base: position 759 of record JAISRP010000230.1, on the reverse strand, counting down.
GTAAAGGGTAACGCCCGGGATGAACCGGTCCGCCTCCTCCCGCAGATGCCTCATGTTGTCCGGGTAGCGCGCGTATCCGCTGTTTCCGTCCGCGAGCCCGACCGCCTCGTCCGAGCCGAGGACCGCCATCACGTCGGTCACCTCCGGCAGGTTGCGCGGGTTCTCGTCCGACCCGACGCGGGGGGAGGTGAGGAGGTGGAATATATAGGCGTCGAACGTGAACCGCTTGCCTGATATTCGGAACTCAGGCGTCCTGCCGGCCTCCTCCTCTTCCTTCGTGACGTTGCCGGTCTTCTTGTCCTGTATTAGGGGTGAAGGTACTGTGGTTTTTATTTTTTCCGCGAGGAGCTCCAGGCGTCCGCGGTCCCCGAGGTTGGCCGCGTCCGCCAGGGATCCCGCCGCCTCGCGGACTATGTCCCGATAAACCCCCACCCCGGCGTCGTCGGAATTTCCGATCAGGAAGTCGATGGGGGCCTCGAACGACCTCCACTTGTCCCCGGTCGAGTCCAGCGCCAGGGTGATCAGGGCGGCCGCCCCGATGTTCGCCGTGATGGGCTTGCCGTCGCCGAACAGCGGCAGCCCGGAACCGCCGAGGAACGTCATTGCCCTGAAGTACCTCTCGAGCTCCGGAGTCTGAGCATAGTGTCCGCGCGGGCGGTACTGGGTGTAATCGTGCGTCGCCCCGGTTATGCCGCTCTGGAGTACGCCGTCCGCGCTCATTATGCGCCGCACCTCCTCCGCCGCGCGGGGAGAGAGGGC
>JAISRP010000179.1 GCA_031273585.1 Synergistaceae bacterium | reverse complement strand
AAGACGGAATCCATGCTGCTCGCCCTGAAGTACGGAGTCGTGATGCTGGAGGAACTTCTCGAATGAGAAACGGCCGACATGGCGAACTGAGATGACGCAGCCGGCCGCTCTCACGCCGTCTGCATCCAGGAGGGGTTTTCTCCGTTGAAACGAAAAAGCCGACTATTTTACCTTGCACTGTCGGTTTTTCTGCCGCCTATAGGAATTATTATGCTCGCGGCGACTGATTTGATTTTATCGCAGGAAAACTTGAAGACGCTCGCAAGGCTGTACGTTGAAAATTTCACCGAAAATCTGGCCAGCCACTTGGATAGCATGGAAAATTCGCCCGTGTATACCGACATCTTCTTCGAGAGTGCGTTCGGAGGAAACTCGGAGATAGGGCACTATATGCTGTTTCGGCGTCTTCCGGCCTTTTTCGCCGTTATGAACAGCGACGGAGTGCCAATCTACTGCTCGGAAAGATTGAGGGACATCGTAGAGAAGGTATCGCCGCCGCTTCCGATAGGAATGGCAAGGGAAATATACAGTCCCTCCGGCGAGCAGTTCACCATTGCCGTACTCCCCTCGGAGGGGGGGAAGTTCACCGTAGCCGGCGCGATATCATGGCGCGACATGCCGAAGACGGCCACAATGGCCATGTATTTGTGGCCGTTGATGATTGTCTTTGCGGCTGCCTGGGGAACCTTCTCGCTCCGGCACCTGTGGCAAATGGTCATACATCCCATACAAAAGCTCGAGGAGGAGGTCTCCAATCTCAGATGGGGCTATGAAAAGCTGAGCGAAGCCCCAATTAACGCCATACCCGATATACGCAACATGCAGTCCGCCCTCATCGAGGTCTCGAAAAACACGATGAAAACCATGACCGTCAACAGGATCTGCATGAACGACCTCGTCAGCGTTCAGGAGGACGAGCGGACCACGATATCGCGAGACATTCACGACGGCCCCATCCAGGACGTGACCGCGCTAATCCAGCGGATATACCTCGCCAGACGCCCCGACAACACGGAGGAGGATTCGCGCAGGGAACTCGACCTCGCGGAGAAAATCGCCCTCGCTACAGTCAAAGAGATGCGGGCTTTATGCGACTTTTTAAACCCGCCGTGGCTCGAACTGGGGCTTTCTCAGGCTCTGACGGAACTGACGGAGCGGCAGTCCCTGCAATACGGGGTTCGGATATTTCTCGGAGTCGACGACACCTTGAATCTGTCAGACGCCGTGACGCTGGCATTCTTCAGGGTCGTGCAGGAGGCCGTTACGAACTCTGTGCGGCACGGCGAGGCCAAAAATATCTGGGTCGACGTAAAACGCAACGACGACGGGGAGATAGAGCTCACCGTACAGGACGACGGACACGGCTTCGACATGCCGGAGGGCGAAATAGCCGAGCTTCGTTTCGAGGGACACAGGGGCCTCTCGAACATGGAGGAGAGGATGACGCTCGCCGGCGGAAGGCTCAAGATCATCTCCTATCCGGGCGAGGGCACCTGCATAAGGGGACTCATACCATAAGACCGTGGGTTCCACCCACACCCGCAAGGGAGCCGGCTCCCTTGACCCACATAATAGTTTTCGGAGGTCCAGGAGGCTCAGCAACAGGCGCGGAGTTTGAGGCGGAGCCTCAAGGTTCTGCCCGCGGCGCGAGGGCGTCCATATTGATGTTGCAAAAAAAACTGCACAGGATATACTTGTCCCTGAATGAAGCTCGAATTTTCACTATCCTCTGTCGCGACCTCTGATAGCTGTGGTTGCGTCATGACTCTGGGAGGCGTTAGGGGTGTCGTCCGCTAGAATAACGTTTTTCGGCGCAGCCGGTGAGGTCACCGGCTCGGCTTATATGATAGAGGCCGGAGGGGAGAGGGTCCTCGTAGACTGCGGCCTGCATCAGGGCGCCGACGCCGACCGGCTCAACTCCGCGCCGTTCCCGTTCTCCCCGGCGGACATCGACGCGGTCGTCCTGACCCACGCCCACATAGATCACAGCGGACGGCTGCCTCAGCTCGTCAAGGACGGCTTCAAGGGTAAAATCTGGGCAACCGACCCGACCATCGACCTCGTCTCGGTCCTGCTGAGGGACACGATCAAGCTCATGACCGAGGACGCCGAGTGGCGCACGAGGAAAAACGCCCGCAGGGGACTTCCCCCTGTGCGTCCGGCTTACAGCGAGCGGGACGTCGAGGAGACGCTGGGGAGATTCCAGTACGCCGCCTACGACGACAGGATCGGGATAACGCCGAACGTCACCCTGCGCTTTCGCGACGCTGGGCATATAATCGGCGCCGCAATGGTCGAGTTATGGCTCTCTGGCGCGGACGACGGGGAAACCGTCAAGATCGTATTCTCGGGCGATATGGGCACGAGGGAGACCGTGATCGGACGCAAGCCGACCGTCATCGAGGAGGCCGACTACGTCGTGATGGAGTCCACCTACGGCGACAGATTTCACAGGAGCCTGGAGGAGACCCGGCTCGAGTTCAGGCGCGAACTCGAGGCCGCGATTCTGTCGCGCGGAAAGATACTGATCCCTACGTTCGTCGTTGACAGGGCGCAGCGGGTCCTCTACGAGATACTGCGCCTTCAGCGCTCGGGGGACTTCCCCCCGACCCCTCCCATATACTTCGACTCACCGATGGGCGAGAGGGCCACCAGGATATACGAGAAGCACACGGCC
>JAISRP010000131.1 GCA_031273585.1 Synergistaceae bacterium | reverse complement strand
GGGAGGCGATCCCATGCCCCAGAGCTTCAGGGCGGACAGCCGCGAGGTGGAAAGGGGCGGCGTCTTCATAGCCATGCGGGGCGAGCGCACCGACGGGCACGAATATATAGAGGACGCGGTGAGGCGTGGCGCATCCGTCGTGATACTGGAGGAGGGCTGGTACTGGCGGAACGCGGAGGGCCTGAAAGATCTCGGCGCGTCCGTCATTCCCGTCGAGGACCCGGAGCGGAGTGTGGCCCTCCTGGCTGAGCGCTGGCTCGGGATGGTCTCTCCGAAGGTGGTGGGGATCACCGGCAGCGTCGGGAAGACGACGACGAGGGAGCTGCTCCACGGCGCGATAAAAGATCACATGCGCGCTCACTCGGCGGTGAAGAGCTACAACACGATGATAGGGTGCAGCATGACGGTCCTGTCGATGCCTGGCGATACGGAGACTCTGATTCTGGAGCTAGGAACGAACCACCCGGGGGAGATACGCGCGATGGTCGGCAAATTTCCGGTGACGCACGGAGTCATAACGGAAATAACGGAGGTTCATCTCGACGGCCTGAAATCGATCGACGGAGTTCTCGCCGCCAAGATGGAGCTGACAGATTCTCGGGATCTCGAATTTTTGTCTTATAATAATGATAACGAAGCATTATCCGCGGCGGTATCCTCCATCCGTCGTCCGCTCCGCGTCGTCTCGGTCGGCGCGCGGCGGTCGGACGTCACTGTCTCCGACATAAAGCAGAGCATCGGGGAGGACGGAACGCCGCTCCTGTCCCTCGTGATCTCGAGCAGGGGGGAGGATCTGAGGTGCGAGGCGCGGTTCTTCGGAGTGCAGCACGCCAAGAACATCGCGTACGCATACTCCGCGGCAAGGGACCTGGGCGTACCCGGCGAAATTTTTGCCGACGCGGTGAGACGCGTCGACGCGCCCCGCGGCAGGGGGAGGATCTTCCGGACCGCGGATGGGATGATAATCGACGAGACCTATAACGCCAGCCCCGGCTCGATGTCGTATGCCCTGAAGAATGTACTGGGCATCGAGCTCGCTGGGGACGTTCGGAAAATCGCGATCTTGGGCGGCATGAGGGAGCTCGGCGCCGAGTCGGACCGCTGGCACGAGGTGATAATGAGCAGGGCAAGCCTCTTCGACGAGGTCTACCTGATAGGATCCGAGTGGGACGGGGTCGAGACGAAGCAGGGCGCCCTTCGCGGAAGGTGGCGGGACGCCGACGGTTTTTTGAATGATTTCGACCCGGCCTCAGCCTCCGGGGCAATCGTCCTCGTAAAGGGGTCCAGGTCCTACGGGCTCGAGAGGATACTGCCGCTGCTTGGCGTGGTCTGATGCATACTAGGACGATCCTCCTGGCCATAGCAATATTTGCCTGTTCGCTCGTCTGTCAGAGGGCGTGGATAAACGCGATGCGCCGCATGAGACTGGGGGAGACGATAAAGGGGTACGGACCCAAGTCTCACGCGCATAAGGGAGGGACGCCTGGGATGGGCGGGATAGTGGCGCTCGGCATGACGCCCCTGATCGTCCTCTCCGCCTGCTGGTACGGGATGTCGAGCGTCTCCGACAAGCTCCATATATGGGCTTACCCGGTCGCCTCCGCTCTTGTCGGGCTCGTCGACGACCTGCTCAAGATGCGGAGGAGGTCGAGCGAGGGGCTCCGGAGCCTGCAGAAGCTCACCCTCCAGATTGCTGTGACGGCGCCCTGGGCGTATGTCGCAGCCTCGGAAGGCCTGTATCTTCTGCCGTGGCTCAGGCTGGACCCGGCAGTGGGGATTCCTCTGCTGATATTTCTGGGGGTGGGAATTTTGAACGCGGTCAACGTGACGGACGGGCTGGATGGCCTGGCCGGCGGATCGGTCGCGATATCCCTCGCGTCGATCCTGCTCTGGACGGAGTCGGAGCCGGCCGCGGTGTCCGCGTCCCTCGGGCTCGCGGTCATGATCGCATTCCTCTGGCACAACTCGAACCCGGCCGAGGTCTTCATGGGGGACGTGGGATCGCACCTGTGGGCCGGCGTGCTCATAACCCTGTGCGTCGCGTCGAAGTCGCTGATCCTCGTCATTCCGGTCTCGTTCATATTTGGGGTTGAGATGGTGACCGTCGCAGTTCAGATTGCGGCAATCAGGATCTTCGGCAGGAGGGTGTTTCGGATGAGCCCCCTTCACCATCACTTCGAGCTGATCGGGTGGAGCGAACCCAAGATCGTGACTCGCTTCTGGCTTGCTCACGTGGTCGGCATGTCGCTCCTCGCGGTGATAATAAACTTCGTATTTCGGGGGGGTGCTGGAAATGCCGGCGGCTGATATGAAAAACCTGAGGGTAACCGCGCTGGGCGCCGGGGTCAGCGGCAGGTCAATAGCCCTTCTCGCCTCGCGCCTGGGGCATCGAGTCTTCGTCTCCGAGGGCGGACAGATCCCGGAGGAGACCCTGGAGATGTTCAGATCCAACGACATCCGGTTCGAGTCGGGGGGACACACGGACAGGGCGTTCGAGTGCGACATCATGGTCGCGAGCTCCGGATTTCCCCCCATGTCGGACGTCATAGCCAGGGGCAGGGAGCTCGGGGTGCGCATCGTGGGGGAGCTGGACTTCGCCATGCCTCACCTGAGGGGGCGCGTCCTGGGGATCACCGGCAGCAACGGAAAGACCACGACCGCATCGCTCACTGGGTATCTGCTTAAATCACTCGGCCACAGGGTGGCGGTAGCCGGCAACATCGGAAACCCGATATCGGACATAGCGGGCGCCGAGCTCGACTTCATAGTTGCCGAGCTGAGCAGCTTCCAGCTTCACTGGGCGAGCTCGATCTCGCTGGCGGGGGCCGTCGTGACCAACCTCGCGCCGGACCACCTGGACTGGCACGGCTCATATGAAAATTACGTGCGCGCGAAGGCGTCGATCCTCTCCTTCGTCGAACGCGGCGGATTTTCCGTCATTCAGGAGCGGGACGCGGCAGCCCTGGGGGACGCCGGCAGGTCATGCCGCCTCTCGTGGGGCGTCGGGAGTGATTCGGACGGAATCCGCCTCGACTCCGAGGGCAGGTCGTGCTGCATGCGAGGAAGGCGGCTCTTTGGATTTGGCGATACGACCCTCATAGGGTCTCACAACATGGAGAACGTCGCTATGTCGCTCGCCTGCGTGGACCTGCTGGGCTGCGACGCGGACAAATCGCGCGGCGCGCTAGTGTCCTACGAGGCGCCGCCGCACAGGTGCAGCCTCGTGCTGACGAGAAACGGCGTCAGATACATCGACGACTCCAAGGGGACTAACATCGCGGCGTCCGTTGCCGCGCTCTCGTCGATAGAGGGGAGCAAGATAGTCATCCTGGGCGGCAGGGGCAAGGGCGAGGACTACGCCAGGTTAGCGGGCCCGCTCAGGGAGTTCGCCAGGTGGGCCGTGCTGATGGGAGAGGCGTCGGGCGAGATAGCGGATGCCCTCAGCTCCGCGGGGTACGTCAGCTACACCACAGCCGGCGGCATGGAGGAGGCGGTAGGGATCGCCTCCGGCATGGCGCTGCCGGGCGAGGTCGTCCTGCTCTCGCCGGCCTGCACGAGCTGGGACATGTACAAAAATTACGGCGAGCGCGGGGACCACTTCGCGGAGATCGTCCGGGGACTGGATGGGGGCGAGCCTCATGACGAGAGCTGAGACTGAATCCGACCTGAGCGGCGCGCCGCGGGTCGACCCCCTCCTGTGGCTGATACCGCTCATCCTGAGCAGCATCGGCATCCTGATGGTCACGTCCACCACGAGCCCGACCTCGTTCGAGATATCGGGAACTCCCTTCACGATGGGAATCAGACAGCTCAAGTGGCTCGTCATGGGAATTTGCGTGATGCTCTTCACGTACTCGCTGCCCATACGCTTCTGGTACCGGATCGGGGGGGCCCTCTGGGTCGCGGCCCTCGTAATGGCGGTCATGACCCTGATCCCAGGGGTGGGGACGTCCGTGGGCGGGGCGCGGCGCTGGCTGCGGGTCGCGGGGGTGTCGGTCCAGCCGTCCGAGATCATGACCCTGGCCGTGGTCTTCCTCGTGGCGAAGCTCGCGGTGAGAAGCGACCTCAACCCCGGGAAGTGCTTCGTGCAGGTGATGCTGCTGCTCGTATCCTCCTGCGCCGCACTGATGGCGCAGCCGGACCTGGGGTCGACAATACTGATCATCCTGATATGCATGGGCATGTACGTGGAGAGGTTCGGGTGGAAGCTGCCGCTCGCAACCGGCTCGCTCGGGGCCGTCATCCTGCCGCTCTTTATACTTCTCGAGCCCTACAGGATAAGGCGGGTCAAGGCATTCATGGACCCGTGGCTAGACCCCCTCGACACCGGTTTCCAGACGATCCAGGGGCTCATAGCGTTCGCGAACGGCAGCGGCTGGGGCTCCGGCCTCGGGCACGGATTTCAGAAGCTGAACTACCTCCCCGCCGCCTACACCGATTACATCTACGCGGCGCTGGGGGAGGAGATGGGGCTGCTCGGGACGCTCGGCGTGCTCTCCCTCTGCTTCATGTGGGTCGTCCGCTGCAGGATCCTCTACAACCGGGCGCCCGAGGGGTTCGCGACATCGATCGTCTGGGGGATCACCCTCACAATCGTGCTGCCGCTCTTTATAAACGTGGCCGGGGTGACGAACTTCATGCCCCTGACAGGTATGCCCCTCCCGTTCCTGAGTTATGGCGGCAGCTCGCTCGTAATGATGTGGGTGAGGGTAGGGGTGATGCTCCGAATGCACAAGGAGTACAGGGAAGCGTTATGACGCCCGGCCGCGTACTGCTCGTGGCCGGTGGCACTGGGGGGCACGTGCTTCCGGCGATAGCGTTCGGCGGTTGGATCCGCAGGAAACACCCTGGAACGGAGGTGGGATATGTGTCCGGGACAAGGCAGGTCGAGCTCGAAATTTACAGGGCCTCCTCGATAGAGCCGATGACGGTCGAAATCGAGGGGTCCCCGATCGGCGCGCCGCGCGGGCGCAGGATAAAAAGATGGGCCTCCATCATCCGGAGCTTCGTCACCGCGGGACGGCTGCTTAAAAAATTCAACCCCGACCTGTGCGTCCTGTTCGGCGGCTACGTCTCGGCCACGTCCCTCATACTGTGCAGGGCTCGCGGGATAAGGGCCGTGGTTCACGAGCAGAACGCCCGCGCCGGCAGGATCACGAGGCTGGCGTCCCGGCTGGGAGTTCCGGTCGCGTCCGGCTGGGAGGCGTGCGCCCCGCTCCGGAGGGCGGACTTTACCCCGGTCGGGGTGCCGATCAGGAGCCTCCGCCTCACGGAGAGGGACGAGGCCTGGCGGACATTGGGGCTGCCGGAGCCGCGTCCGTCCGGGCCGGTTGCAGCAGTGTTGACGGGCTCGCTCGGCAGCTCGCGCATGAGGGATATAATTGAAAATCTGGCGAATCGGGAGGATTTCCAGGATTGGTCGTTCATAGTGAGCGACCCCGGAGCGTCTGCGCCGGAGAAAAAACTTCACAACCTGACGCTCCTGCCGGCCCGATGGGACATCGCCCCGGTCTACAGCGCGGCTGACATGCTGATAGCGAGGGCGGGGGCGTCCACCCTGTCTGAGGCGTGCGCCATGGGAATCCCATCCGTCGTGATACCGTGGGGCGGCGCAGCCGACGATCATCAGACTGAAAACGCCCGGATGATGGAGGGGCGGGAGAACATAGCAATCTGGCCCGAGGACCGCGACCGGATGGACGAGCTGGCACAGAAACTGCACGATTATAAATTTTTGCGGCGGGCTCCTCGAAGTGAAGCCGTCGAAAAGATGTATAATGTCGCCGAGAGTATCTGCGAGGGGCTATGGTCCTTCGCCGCTTCATGACTTGCAATCGACCGGACTCGAAGGAGGAAGAGGATTTTGGAGGACAGCAACGTCTTCATGGATATAAAGACGCCGGCTAACATACACCTCATGGGGATCGGCGGCGCGGGGATGAGCGGGCTCGCTCTTCTTCTTAACGCAATGGGGCACACGGTGAGCGGCTGCGACGTGGAGAACACCTTCTACCTGAGGAAGGTCAGGCAGGACGGCGTGCAGGTGGCAGCTGGGCATCACAGGGAGCACCTCGACACGTACAGGCCGTCGCTCATAATCCACACGAGCGCCATCGCCCAGGATCACCCGGAGCTCATAGAGGCAAGGAGAAGGGGTATCCGGGTCGC
>JAISRP010000107.1 GCA_031273585.1 Synergistaceae bacterium | reverse complement strand
GTCGTGGTGATGGACATAATGATGCCCAGGATAAACGGCATCGAGGCCACGCGGACTCTGAAGAGCAGGGCGCCGTCCGTCAAGGTAGTTGGGCTCTCCATGTACGCGAACGCAAACTTCATATACGAGCTCTTCAAGGCCGGCGCGTCCGCCTTCCTCATGAAGGACTGCGCGTTCGACGAGCTGGCCTCGGCCGTCCTGTGTGCGTCGAGGGGGGATAAGTACGTGAGCGACTGCCTGAAGGACATCCTGTCCGAGATGTTCCTGGCCTCGCTGCTGGACCCCAAGAAACGCGATTCGGACGACCTCTCCGTCAGGGAGACGGAGGTGCTCTGCCTCCTGGCCGACGGCCTGACCAACAAGGATGTGGCGGACAAGCTCTTCCTGAGCGTCAACACCGTGGCCTGCCACAGGCAGAACATCATGAAAAAATTGGGCCTCCGGAACACGGTCGATATCACAAAATATGCGCTGCGGAACGGGTACATAGCCCTGTAGAAAAAAATGTCCGGGGGTGCAGTCTCCACTGCGGGGTTTGGGACGCATCCCCGAGGTTTTTGCCCTTATGACTATTAGCATGACTCAAGTGCCGATGTTTCGGCGAACGCGTTGTCCCCGGCGCGTAGCGCTGTACGGAGCGAATCTGCGACCGACAGGAAGTCGGTCGAGCGATTTAAGCACATGGAGGTGCTTTCAGCGCGTCAGATTCGCGTAGAGAGTCGCCGAAACATCGGCTCGCCACAAGCCACATGATCTAACTTGATAGTCATATATTTTTTTTATGTTTTTATGCTCGGAGCTCGCGGGGGGAAGGCTGCCCTCGATGACGTATTTTTCGCAGCCTCAAATGTGCGGATGGCGGTTTTTCCCCTTGACGGGAACGTAAAAGGTTTTATCATCAGTTATAGCTTGATACCGTGTGATGGTTGCGAGAGAGACCTCCATTTACGAGGAGCCGAAGGGGCAAAGCCCGCAGAGGGCCTAAACTCTCAGGCGAAAGGACCGCCGCCGGACGGACTGTGAAGACTGCGACACAGCGCGAGCTGACTGTTTATCAGTTAGTGCTGTGTCTTTTTTTATAGGTAATTACCAAAGAAGGAGGTGTGTAAGGTGGTTGAGGTGAACAAGGAGAATTTTGACGACGAGATTGTGAAGAGCGGGCTGCCGGCCGTCGTAGACCTGTGGGGCCCCAAGTGCGGGCCGTGTCTTGCTCTCATGCCCCAGGTCGAGGAGCTTGCGTCCAGCTATGAGGGCAGGCTGAAGTTCGGCAAGCTCAACGTCGCCGAGAACAGGCGGCTGTGCGCGACTCTGAGGGTCATGGGGGTGCCGACGTTCCTCTTTTACAAGGGAGGGGAGATATCGAGCCGCATAAGCGGGGATGATGTCACAATAGAGGCGATAAAGGAGAACGCGGAGAAGCTGCTCTGATCGATGGGGCGCTGACATGCTTCGCGTTGACCGATTCGCGCGCTGTATGCGCAAAAATAAAATACGGGAGGTGGATTTAATGGGCAAGCTCGCGGGAAAGAAGCTGATTCTGCTGGGCGAACGGGACGGAGTCCCTGGGCCGGCGATGGAAGCGTGCTTCAAGGACAGCGGCGCCGACATCATCTTCTCCGCCACGGAGTGTTTTGTCTGAACCGCGGCAGGGGCGATGGATCTGCAGAATCAGCAGCGGGTTAAGGACGCGGCTGAGAAGTTTGGCTCCGACAACGTCGTGGTGATATTCGGCTCCTCCGATGCGGAGGGCGCCGAGTTGTACGCCGAGACGGTAACGGTAGGCGATCCGACATATGCAGGTCCATTGGGCGGAGTCTCGTTGGGACTCCCTGTGTATCACATATTCGACGAGGAGATAAAGGCTGAGGCTGACGCTGCGGCATGGGATGAGCAGGTCAGCATGATGGAGATGGTCCTCGACACTGAGGCGCTTGCGTCGGCGGTGGCTAAGATGCGAGAGGAAAACAGCTTGTGTAAGCTATAGAAGGAAGCCGTGGGCCCTCCCCGCGCCAGCCGGTTCTGATATGTCGGCGTGGCGCGGGGCTGGGGCAGCCGCGGCTCGTTTGGTTTCGGGGTTTGTTAGGGGGAGATCTAATGACTCGTGCGGCTGTCAAGGGCACCGCATACTGTTTGGGTTATGCATCAGAGCTTGGCTACTGGTATGGCAACACCCCGTACACGGAGCGGGTGGAACATGGGGAGTCCGAATTTCTGAAGAAGCTGCCTGGGGCGGCGCAGAGCTTCGCCGAGGCGTCGGGCTATCCGCCAAACCTCGTCTTCACCGGCTCTATGACCATCAAGGAGCTTGAGGCCTGCGGGCAGCCGTGGTACGAAAATCTGAGGGGCGGGACGCGGTACGGCAGATACGGCGAGATCATGCCGGAGGACGAGTTTATCGGTCTGATGGACATCTGCGACGTGTTCGACCTCATCTGGCTCGAGAGGACATTCGCCGAGTCCGTCCGGTCGAAGCTCGAGCGGCATCCGCTGCTCGGCGGCGGGCAGTTGAACCGCCTCGAGGCCGGGCACGACGCTGGCGAGATATCCGCGGAGACGGACGGCGCGGGGGCGCTGCCCCTGTACTTTGGGGGGCGCGTCATCGGCTGCTGTCGCAAGGGGCACGACATCGACCACAACCTGTCGGCCCACGTGCTGCTCGAAAACCTGGTCTGCAAGGCCGGCGGCGTCCTGTCGTTGCTCCACCTGATCAAGAACTCGGGCGCGGCTCCGGAGGACATCGAATTTGTCATAGAGTGCTCCGAGGAGGCCGTGGGCGACGTCAACCAGCGCGGCGGCGGCAACATGGCGAAGGCGGTGGCGGAGATTGCAGGGTGCGTGAACTCGACAGGGTGCGACGTGAGGGGATTTTGCGCGGCCCCGGTCGACGCGATAATTCTGGCGTCATCCCTCGTCGCGGCGGGCGTCAGAAAGAATGTTGCGGTCGTCGCTGGTGGCTCCCTGCAGAAGCTCTTCATGAACTCGCGCGACCACGTCCGCAAGGACCTGCCGGCGCTCGAGAACTGCCTCGGCAATTTCGCGGCGCTCATAGTCCCCCAGGACGGGGTGAATCCCGAGATTCGCCTCGACGCGGTGGGGTCTCACACTGTGGGAGCGGGTTCGTCGCCGCAGGCGATCACGACCGCTCTCGTTTACGAGCCGCTTCAGAAGATAGGGCTCGGTTTCGCCGACATAGACAAGTACGCCCCTGAGCTGCACATACCTGAGATAACCATGCCCGCCGGGGCCGGCAACGTCCCCGAGTCCAACTACAAGATGATAGCGGCCCTGGCTGTGATGAAAAAGCAGCTCGAAAAATCCGGCATTCAGGGTTTCATCCTCGAGCATGGGCTGCCCGGCTTCGCGCACACCCAGGGACACATCCCGTCCGGCGTGCCGTTTCTGGGGCACGCGGCGGACGCTATCAGGGCCGGAGAGATGACGAGGGCGATGATAATAGGCAAGGGCAGCCTCTTCCTCGGAAGGCTCACGAACCTGGCCGACGGGCTCTCGTTCATCGTGGAGAAGCCCGAAGGGGCAGTTTCGGGCGCGTCCGGGGGCTCGTCGATGACGAGGGAGGACGTGAAGGCGGCAGTGCTCGATGCCCTCTCGGAGCTCGCTCTCTCGCTCAGGAAGTGACCTCCATGACCGACTTTGCGAGTGGAATCGACAGATCGCTGATAGGGGAGGTCCTGGGCGAGATAGTGGAGGACCTGAGGAGCGGCAGGGGGGGGGCTCCCCAGAGGATAGGCCTCATGTCGGTCGGCAGCGAGCATGTCCGCGGGGACGACTCGGGCCAGGGGGAGCTGCTCTTGGGCGCGTTGGAGGCGATGCGTCAGGACAGGTCGATCGAGGTGGTGATGATCGGCCCGAAAAAAATCGGGAGCGCCGGTTTGCGATGGATAGAGACGCCGGACTGCGAATCCGACGTGAGCCATGCCCTGGAGGACGCCCTCGATGGGGGAGCCGTCTCGGGCGCGGTGGCCATGCACTATCCCTTCCCGCTTGGCACGGCCACGATCGGCAGGGTTGTGACGCCGCTTCGGGGGCGAGAGATGCTGATTGCCTCGTCAACCGGAGGGATGTCCTCGGACCGGGTCGAGGCGATGGTGCGAAACGCAATATGCGGCATCGCGGTCGCAAAATCCATCGGAATCCAGGAGCCCCAGGTGGGCATCCTCAACGTGGACGGCGCCTCGTCAGTGAACAGGATACTGCGCTCCCTGAGCGACAGGGGATACGCGATAAATTTCGGGGAGAGCGTTCGCAGGGACGGGGGCTCGCTGCTCCGCGGCAACGATCTTCTGGCCGGGGCGGTCGACGTCTGCGTCACTGACACCCTGACCGGCAACGTGCTGATGAAGCTCTTCTCGTCGTGGAACAACGGCGGGTCTTACGAGACCACCGGCTACGGTTACGGACCGTCGACCGGTCAGGGCTGGAGTAAGGTCGTGTCCATAATATCGAGGGCCTCCGGCGCGCCCGTCATTGCTGGCGCGCTGAGGTACACGGCGGACGTCGTTCGCGGACGCCTGGCGGAAAAAGTGGCCTCCGAGTTCGAGAGCGCCGCCGCCTCGGGACTTGGCGAGATCCTCTCGTCATCGAGGGCCGCAGCGTCAAGTGCCGGCCCGTCCGAGGTCGTCCCGCCGCCGGCCGAGCCGACGGAGGCGGAGATACACGGGGTCGACGTCCTCGAGATCGAGGCGGCCGCAAGCGCCCTGTGGGAGAAGGGCGTCTACGCCGAGGCGTCGATGGGCTGCACCGGGCCGGTTGTGAAGGTCCCGGGACGCTCTCACGACGCGGCGGTGGAGATATTGAAATCCGCGGGTTATCTGTAGATTTGAGGCGTCTAGGATGATTCAAAAAACGGCCTCGCATGTGATATGTGTCACGAATAACCCCGACTGGGGACCGGGGCGGGATGGCTTCGAGTACGTGGACGGCGGTCCGTGGGGTGTTTTCAAGAGGGCTCGCGACCTGGTTCACGGCGGGTGGCGGTTTCTGGCCCACCCGCTGTACGGCAACTTCAACCCCATGCGGCACCCCTACCGGACCCTGCTCCTTGAGTCTCCGTCCGGGGGGGATCGGTCCGTGGACATGGAGTCGTTTTCCATGCTAGAGGCCGCGTTGGAGAGCTGCCGGGCCGGGATGGCAAAAAATTACGGGGGAGAGTCCGGCGAGGCCGCCAGGCGCGACTTCGCGAAGTTGGACTGCGAGCTTATGCGGGATGCCTTGAATAGGTACTGCCTTTGGGCCCCGGTAATAAGTTGAAAGGAGGAAGGCCATGAGACTGGAACTTCATAGGGCGCGCGTAAAGGGAATACGATGGGGGTCCGCGACTGCGCTTGCGGGGGACGGCGTCCTCCAGGTGAACAGGGACGAACTGCTGGCGCTCATCCGTGAGGACGGAAGGTTCGCCGGCGTGGATGCCGATCTGGCCTCGCCGGGCGACAGGGTGAGAATAGTCCCGGTCAAGGACGTGGTGGAGCCTCGCTGCAAGATAGAGGGGGACGGAGAGGTCTTCCCCGGCATGATCGGGGATGTGGAGACCGTAGGTCAGGGAAAGACGTTTGTGCTCGACGGGGCTGCCGTCGTGACTTGCGGTAAGATCGTCGGCTTCCAGGAGGGCATAATAGACATGTCCGGGGTCGGGGCCGAGTACACGCCGTACTCGGTCACGTTC
This sequence comes from Synergistaceae bacterium, assembly GCA_031273585.1. Taxonomy (GTDB): domain Bacteria; phylum Synergistota; class Synergistia; order Synergistales; family Synergistaceae; genus JAIRWR01. The sequence goes on along the minus strand of JAISRP010000107.1, from coordinate 7,148 downwards.
AACCTGGTGCTGATCTTCCGCCCCGTCGATGGAATCGAGATCTACGAGTACGAGCAGGCGTGCAGGCTGGCCGGGCTGAAGGCGGCCCTGTACCTAGCCAGGAGCGCTCACGAGTCCGGAGCGGCCGCGGACAGGGTCGAGACATTCGAGCTCCCGTCCGTGCCGGAGCTGCTGAGCGCGTATCCGAAGCTGCCGAGGGTGGCGTACCTCTACCAGCTTCAGACTCAGGGGCTGCTGCACGACACCTATGTGTACGGCCTGGACGCGAAGCGGCTGATCGCGACCATAATTCACCCCAACGAGACGATGGACGGGGCGATCGTGTCAGGGAACTGCGTCTCGTCCTGCGACAAGAACAGCACGTTCACGCACCAGAACAACCCAGTGATCAGTGCCCTGTACGCCCGTCACGGGGTGGACCTGAACTTTGTGGGCGTGATCATCTCGAACGAGAACGTGACGTTAATCGACAAACGCCGCAGCTCGGCCTACGCCGTCAAACTGGCGCGGATACTCGGCATAGAGGGGCTCGTGATCAGCGAGGAGGGCTTCGGCAATCCCGACGCGGATCTCATCATGAACTGTCACAGGGCGGAGATAGCCGGCATAAGGACGGTTCTCATCACTGACGAGTACGCGGGCAGGGATGGGGCGAGTCAGTCATTAGCCGACGCGACTAAGGAGGCGGACGCGGTCGTCTCGTGCGGCAACGCGAACATGATCGTCGAGCTTCCGAAGATGGACCGGGTCATCGGTTACACGGATTACGTAGACGTCATCGCCGGCGGCTTCAGCGGTTCCCTCCGGGCGGACGGTTCCATCGAGGTCGAGCTGCAGGCCATAACCGGCGCCACCTGCGAACTCGGCTTCACCAGAATGGGGGCGAAGACTCTATGAGCGGTTATCGAATAGTCCACTATATGAATCAATTCTTCGGCGGCATCGGCGGCGAGGAGTCCGCCGGCATCAAGCCGGAGTCGAGGAGCGGCGCGGTGGGCCCGGGCATGGCGTTCTCGAAGGCCCTCCAGGGCAAGGCCGAGATCGTTGGCACGGTCATATGCGGCGACGGCTATTTCGCCGAGAACATGGACGAGGCTGTCGAGGAGGTCCTCAGGCTCATAGGGGAGTTCAAGCCGGACGCGGTGATAACCGGCCCCGCGTTCAACGCTGGCCGCTACGGCACGGCGTGCGGGTCGGTGGCTGACGCGGTCGGCAAGAAGCTGAAACTGCCCGTCGTGAGCGGCATGTACCAGGAGAACCCCGGCGTGGACCTGTACCGCAAGAGCGTGATAATAATCCCGACGTCGGATAACGCGCGCGGCATCAAGGACGCGGTGCCGGCGATGACGAACATACTGCTGAAGCTGCTCTCCGGCGAAGCGCTGGGCGACCCGAGGACGGAGGGTTATCTCGAGCGTGGGATACGCGTGAACACCTTCCATCCCAGAAGCGGCGCGGAGCGCGCGGTGGACATGCTCGTCCTCAAGATGAGGGGGGAGAAGTTCGAGACGGAGTACCCGATGCCAGTGTTCGACAGGGTCGCTCCGGCCGACCCGATCAAGGACCTGAAGGGCGCTAAAATTGCACTGCTGACGGACGGCGGAATAGTCCCGACGGGCAACCCGGACAGGATAGAGGCATCGAGCGCGACGAAGTACGCCACGTACTCGTTCGAGGGGGTGCGTTCGGCCACTTCGGACCTCTACCAGACGGCGCACGGCGGATATGACCCGACCTACGCGAACCAGAACCCGAACAGGGTGCTTCCCCTCGACGTGCTCCGCGACATGGAGGATGAGGGAGTATTCGCCAAGCTCCATGAGACCTGGTACACGACCGTGGGCAACGGCACGCCGGTGGCCAACGGCAAAAAATTCGGCAGCGAGATAGGCGCCCAGCTCAAAAAAGATGGCGTGGACGCTGTAATTCTGACATCCACCTGAGGAACCTGCACTCGTTGCGGTGCAACGATGGTGAAGGAAATAGAGCGTTACGGGCTTCCCATAGTCCACATCTGCACGATAGTCCCGATATCCCTCACGGTCGGCGCCAACAGGATCGTGCCGGCCATAGCCATACCCCACCCTCTAGGAGATCCCACGAAGACCCCGGAGGAGGAGTACGCCATGAGGAGGGCGATAGTTGAAAAGGCGCTCTCGGCTCTGCAGACGCCGATAACGGAGCAGACCGTGTTTTAAAAATATAAACCGGACGCCCAGCCGCGCCCGTTAAATGGTGATCATCGAGCGCCGCCCCCCTGCGAGTCCGGGGGGCGGCGCTTGATAATTTCGGAAACGAGCTCACATCGTTCGAGTTTTGCCATTCCGCCACCTTCTTCAACACATGAAAAAGAGACTAAAACGGAAACTCATGGGATAGAGCGTAACAATTTCAGGCAGCGCCATTGGCTTGGGATGTTTAGACGGAAGACTTGCATCGTTTCCAGATCGCTTGAAATGGTGGAGCTTTCGATGTCTTTGTTTGCAAGGTTTCGAGTCAATGGAACACACAATATGATTCCATCGTTCTTTAGTTAACACTCTCAGTTTTTTGAAAAAGGGTTATCCTCCCGCGTCCCCGCCGCCCCCCTTCCGTATGGGCAATAGCTTATCACTGTTTTCAAAAACGTGCAGGGGATGCCTGTTTTTGGACGCGAAGCCCGCTTTGCCGAGCCTTGTTTTTGCTGTATACTTTGAAAAAACGCAGATCCGTATGGAGAGGGGAGACCGAGTATGATGGAAACAGGGACGCGTGAACCGCAAATGGGCCTGACCTTTGAAAAGGTATGGGCGATGTTTCAGGAATCCGGCGAAAGATTCGAGAGGGAGATGCAGGAATCCCGCGAAAGAGCCGAGAGAGAGATGCGGGAGTCACGCGAAAAAGCCGAGAGGGAGATGCGGGAGTTGCGGGAATCTCTGCGGGAGACTGCCCAGATGGTGAAGGAAACTGGCCAGCAGATGAAGGAAACCGACAGGGTAGTGAAAGAAACGTCCCGGATAGTTGGAGATTTGGGCAACAAGTTCGGGGCACTGGCGGAACATTTGGTCCTTCCAAACATCGAGGAAAAGTTCAACGCCTTGGGCTACAGCTTTGCGCGCACCGGCCCGAACATTCGTTTCAGGGACAAGGGCGGAAAAATTCTTACCGAGGTTGACGCGCTCTTGGAAAACGGCGATTTTGTCATGGCAGTGGAGGTAAAATCACAGCCCACAGAAGAGCACGTCAAGGAGCATATTCAGCGCATGGAGATTCTCCGGCGCTACGCCGACGAACACGGAGACGGGAGAAAACACATCGGAGCCATAGCCGGGGCGATTATGAACGAACAGGTGAAGCGCTACGCGATCAAAAGCGGCTTCTACGTCATAGAGCAGAGCGGCGACACAGTGAAGATCGACGCGCCCGAAGGCTTCAAGCCCAGGGAGTGGTGAGGGCGTTTCAAGGGAATCCATGCGATTTCTATATCACCGTGGGGAGGCATGAGCGTGCATATTGCCGTTGGCGTCGTTTTCGTGGTGATCATAGCGGCCGTCTCCCTGCTCGTCGCGGTGAACAGGCTGAAGGAGAACGGAGCCGCGATGGAGCACGCGACGAGGGAGTTGGTGATTCGGCTGGGGGCGGTCGAGGACCGGCTGGAACGCCTTGAGCGAGGCCTGCTCGCGTCCATGTCGGCCATGAGGGAGACGCTGTCGGACTCGGCCAGGGCCGACAGGGAGGAGCTGTCCAGAAACCTGGCCGCGCTGGGAGAACGCCAGTCAAAGAGCATGAGGGAGCTTGCCGAGGCTCAACGCGGCTCGATGGAGACGCTGTCGGACCAGATCTCGAAACTGTCGGCCGCCTCCTCCGACGGAAAACTCACGAAGACGTCAGAATCGAGGGGCTCGGTCCAGGATGCGATCTAAGATGAGGGAAACCCCTGGCAGGGGCGCGATATGCTGGGTGGTCACCGGCGCGGGGCACTTCCTCAGGGAGAGCGTGAAGCTGATGGCGTCGTTTAAAAACGTCGACGTCTTCCTGACGAGGGCCGCAGCGGAAGTCGCTCCCAGATACGGGGTCATCGAGGCGATAGAAAAATCGTCCCGCACGGTCGCGGGGGAGGAGGGCTACAGCTCCGCCCCGATCATACGGTTCTCGGGCGGCGCTTATTCAGCGCTCGTAATAGCTCCGGCCACCGCAAACACCGTGGCAAAGTGCGTACTGGGGATAGCGGATTCGCTCGCCAGCAATTTTTTTGCCCAGGCAGAGAAGAGCGGCGTCCCGATATTCGTGCTGCCGACCGACGTGGAACGGCACGTCGAGTCCGTCACCCCATCCGGCAGGGTAATACGGATAAGCCCGCGCCCGGTAGACCTGAGGAACACGGACGCCCTCTCGGGCTTCCCGGGGGTCGCCGTAGCCAGGTCCGCCAAGGAGCTCGGCGCTCTCATGCACCAGTTCTCAGGATGATTTCCGGTCCGTGGAATTTGATACAGGCTATCCGCACATGGCGGAAGCGTGTGGGAATCGAACCCACCCGGGACAGTTCTCCCGCCCCACAACGGATTTGAAGTCCGCGGTCGCCACCAGACGGCATTCGCTTCCATAACCCCCCATAAAGCAAGGCCCTGAAATTGTATAGAACAACATAGTCCCCTGTCAATGAAAATATGCTCTCATGAAAATATGCTCTCATTATTTCAAACGCGCCCCAGCTGCAAACATGTAACAGGCCAATAGCCCCGTTTTTTTGACTTTGCTCAGCCGGCGAGTCTGATATAATCAGATCAGTCAATTTTTTTACAGGAGGCGCTAAGACATGAAGGACGATATGGCCGGACTTAAAATCGTGGCGGATCGCATGACGGCTCCGGGGGCGAAAACTGTGGTGTTCACCGGGGCTGGGATGAGCACGGACTCGGGGCTGCCTGACTTTCGCTCGAAGGGCGGGGTTTGGAGCAAGGTGAACCCGATGGAGCTTGCCACGGCGACCGCGATGCGCCAGAACTACGACGTGTTTCACGAGTTCTACTCCCAACGCTTCGTTCAGATGAGGGAGGCCGCGCCGAACGAGGGGCACAGGATTCTTGCGGACTGGGAGGGGCGGGGGCTCGTTCGCTGCATAATCACCCAGAACATAGACGGCCTTCACGCGGCGGCCGGATCGAGGGAGATATACGAGCTGCACGGCTCGGTCGGCAAGGTGCGCTGCATGGAGTGCGGGAACCCGTCGACCCAGGAGGATTTCATATCCCGCCAACCGTGCCGGCAGTGCAACGGCAGACTGCGCCCCGGCGTGGTTCTCTTCGAGGAGGGGCTGCCGTCGGACGCGTTCGAATCCTCCCGGAGGGAGTCCGAGAAATCTAGCGTGTTCATAGTGCTGGGCTCCTCCCTCCAGGTATATCCGGCAAACCAGATGCCGGAGATCGCAAAGATGTCGGGGGCGGTTCTCGCAATATGCAATCGCGACATAACGCCGCTGGACGGCATGGCGGACTACAGGACGAACGACGGGATAAGCGACTTCCTGAGGTCGCTGGACTCGCTCATCGGGCATTAGGAAGGGGCAAAGATTTAAGCCCTGACCGCCCCGCATCATCAGGCGACGAAATTTCTCCGGGTGGTCTCATCAGCCCCTCCGGGACGGCGTCAGCCCTTTATTATGGGCGACAGCCTCTTGTAAACTGCCATGGTCACGAAGGCCGCAACCGTCCCCTTGAGCAGGTTGAACGGGACGACGCTCATTATCACCACCCTGCCCAACGTGGTGGCGTACGGGTTTACCGCCATGTATGCGCCTATTATCGTCTCCATCGGTATTATGCGGCTGTACAGCGGTATCAGCACGAAATAGTTCGCCGTCGCGGCTACGCAGGTCGACACGAGGACCCCCGCCGCCATCGAGGCGCAGGCCCGCTTCATCGTCTTGTGCCTCCTATATATGATCCCAGCCGGGACGACGTAGGACACGCCTATCACGAAACTCGCCATCTCTCCCACTCCGCCCGTCGACGTGTGGGAGATGTTGAAGACGTTCTTTATGAACTCCACCGCCACCGCAGCCCGCGGCCCCATCGCGAACGACGCGATGAGGGCCGGCACGTTCGATATGTCCATCTTTATAAAGGTCGGAAATATCGGCAGCGCAAAATCCAAAAACATCAACACACCCGCCGCGGCGGAGAGAAGCGCCGTCGTGGTAACGCCCCTCGCCCCTGTCAGAGCGTCCCTAGTCCTCTCAGTCAAATTCAGCCCCCCCCAGCTCCATTCCAATTTGAAAAAATTATAGCACGAAGCGGTGGCCTCCGCGCGCCCCGTCGTGTCACTTGACTTAGCCACCCCCGTGTGTTTTAATTTCAACAGTTAGCTTCGCGCTGACGGGCGGATGATGCATTGCCCGCATGTTTTGAATCAGAGCGATCAAACCCAAGGGGGGCAATTGATGTGAGGCGTCTGTTCTTCATAATTTTTACCGTTGCCATGACACTATCTGCGGCAGGAGGGGCACTTGCGATTGAACCGCCCGATTATCCCTACATGAGGGATATAACGTTCAGGCAGCCGAGCGATGCGGAGAAGAGGGAAGTGCGGGACAGAGTGCGTGCGGCCGATGTTCTACTAAATGACATTGTAACGATAGATTCATGGACCCCTCTGAGCGAAAATGAGGGAAACTCACTCGCCGCGATACTGCAAATATACCACAGCAACGAGGACCCCAACCCGCAGCTGCTGAGGATCACCGCATACCCATTGGCCGCCAATGAAGGCGTCATAGCGTTTCAGATGTACGAGGATGAGCTCATCTTCAACTACAACACCAATGCCGGGGCCAACGGCTTTCGGAACTATCAGGACGCATACTCCGACTCGGTCAAGCTGGCCCCGAGCAGGGGTCTGAGAGGTGCCATCCCAGTGGGTGATCCCTTGCCGATAAAGGACAACGGATCCTTTGACGGAAACAGGGGTACTGACCAAAGCATTACATTCCTCATCCTGAGCGGAGTCGAGACGAAATCCACAGGGAACTCCGGCGGAGGATACTCAAGCGGTGGCGGGGGAGGGTGCTCGGCGCTGACGTTTGGCTCGCTTGCCGTATTTCTCGCCCCGATAGTGGCAGCGTCGAGGCGCAAGAGCCGTTAGAATAGGAATACGCGCCGCGGGGCGTCGGC
>JAISRP010000014.1 GCA_031273585.1 Synergistaceae bacterium | reverse complement strand
GTGAAATATCTCAAGATACCGCCCGCGGTGGCCCAGAACATCTCGAGCGCATTGGCCCAGGACGAGGCCGCAGGGTAAAAAAACAGCGGCGGTCAGGAAAACTGAAAATTCACTCATGCCCAGACACTCCTCATAGACTCTTGAAGCCTCGGCGCGCCGATATATCAATTACAGCAAGCGCGGCGCGCCTCTCAATCCAGCAGCTCGGCCTCTATTCGCTCGCCTGTCTTATAGCCGTTGACGTCTCCAGGCATCACGTGCAGAGCGTTGAATTTCATGAAGACCTCCGCGTGCCTGTCCTGCATCGAAAAAGCGCGCGCTTCGCACTCCCCGCCATTTTCGATTGTCTGCAGCCTGACTATGTATTCATACGGCAACGGCGGTCTGGGGACGTCGTTTGTCAGCCTCGCCATGACTTTTCTGCGTTTGGGCGGCGAATATTTCAGCTGTCTGAACACAAGAGGGCGCACGCACCAATCCATCGCGCAGAACGCCGCGTACGGAGGGCCTGGAATGTTGATGACGGGTTTGCCGGAGACTGCCGAAAGCGCTATCGGAACCCCCGGTATAGCCTTGATCCCATGCTGGACGAAGCTGCCAATTTTTTTCAGCAGCTTGGCGGCGATGTCCTCATCGCCTCGCGACGAGCCGCCGTTTATCAGCACTATATCGGCGGACGCGAGCGCCCCTTCGATCGCATCCTGCAGCGGTTTTTCCCGGTCGCACACTATAGGACATCGCATAATGTCAGCGCCCCACTGTTCTAACAGTCCACCGATCATGGCGCTGTTGCTCTCGATATTCTGTCCCCTGCGAGGCGTATTGCCTGCCGGGATGAGCTCGTCGCCCGTCGGGATAAAGGCGACCAGCGGTTTGGACACAGCCTCGATCGCTTCGATTCCTCCGGACGTCAGGAGACCCAGATGTCGAGGCGTTATCTTGGATTCTGCCGCCAACAGCAATTCTCCAGATGCGATGACGCTTCCTTTCCCCCTCACGAACTGCCCTTTCTCGACGGGGTCCTCGGGTTCGACGGCGATGCCTCCGTCCTTGCGGAAGGACGTCTCCTCTATGGGAATGATTGTGTCGAAAACGTCGTCGAAGTCGTCTCCGGTATCCGCCCGAACGTAGTCCCTGCCGCTGACCCATTTTGAGAAATCCGGCATGCCATGCTCGAAATCAGAGAAACGCACCGCAATGCCGTCGAGCTGCGAAGCGCGCTCGACTGGCAGCGACACGGCGGAATACACGTTCTTCGCGCATATGCGCCCCAGCGCCTCGCTGACGCGGACCAGCTCTGTTCTGACCGGCGCGGCATAATGGGATACGATCATATCCATGGCTTCGCGCCGCGTGACATAACAATCGCTATTGAGATACATCTATGCTTGACCTGTCACTGCTTCCTGCCGTCGATGATCTCCGCTATTTGCTCATCGCTTAAGTTGTACAAGAAGAAGCGGCTGTAGAAATAACGAATCTCCTTTGCGAGCTCCTCTCGCGGCATGAGCTCCGGATAGAGCTTGTTCATCGCCCAAAATATCGTGAGAGGCTGCTCGACCGTCCGGTTGCCCCAGACGTGGGCGACGGTCGGTATGCCGTATATGGCGTCGTCCTTCACCGCTTTGATTCCAGCAAAGCGCGAGTCGCTCAAAATATCCCCCTTCGACGAGGTCGACGCGAGGAAAATGACGGAGGGATTCCATTTGAGCAGGTCCTCCATCTCGTAATTGTAGATGTCCTCTTTTCTACCGTTGTCAGTGACGCTTATTCCGCCGGCTTGAGAGATCCACCATTCGGCGATGCGGTGAGGCTGGTTCAGCTGTCCGACGTTGCCGTAGATGACGGTTTTCTTTTCATTTGAGCCGAGCTTGCCGATGCGCTCATTTGCCATGGCCACTTTTTCATCGAAATAGACAAGATAGTCGGCCGCTGCGGCTTGCTGATTCAGAACTTCGCCGACGAGGGTAACCGCCTTTTTGACGTCATCCAGCTCCTCCCAGGCGATGTAAATCGCGCAGAGCCCCTTGTCCTCAAGTAGCTTGGCCGTTTGCTTGTTGACGACAAAGCTCACGTCCGGATTGACGCTCATCACGGTCTCGATGAGTATTTCGCCGCTCGCGTCTTCCAAAACGGGTGCGCCTTTAATCTGCGGCGCGAATAGATATTGGAACCTCCAATTGTCATTCCTCGTGAAGCTGGCCGGCATGTCGTGGCAGATTTTAGAGCCCTCTCCCATCAGCTCTATGAAAGCGTTTAAAACGCCGACGGAGCGAAATCCAGCTATCTTTTCGATTTTATCGGGCACAACCACTGTGCGTCCGGCCATGTCGACGACGGTACGGCCACTGGGCGCGGCCGAAACCGGACTCCCCCAGGACATCGCGATTGCAACCGCGAGACCGAGAACTACGAACGATGCGCGAACAACTCTCTTCATTGAAATTCAGACCTCCTGTTTTTTTATGAGGATAATTGGATATATGACTATCAAGTTAGATCATGCAACTGATTGCGAGTTATGTGATTCAATAGGCTAAAATTGGCACGCAAACCTTGATAGCGCTGCCGTTTACAATCACGTCGGTCGATGTGACCCGAATCGGGATCCCGTAAAGCTGTGTCAGGTTTTGCGTCGTAACGATTTTATCCGGTGCGCCATGATTCACGATGCGTCCGTCCCTCATCAGAGCGACCTTCGTACACGCGAGAAATGCGTGATCAGGATAGTGAGAGGTCATGAGAATCGCGAATCCATCGTCCGAGAGCGTCCGGATTACGCGAAGGATTCTCGTCTGGTTGCTGAAGTCGAGATTAGCCGTCGGCTCGTCCATTATGATTATGCGGGCTTGCTGCGCAAGGGAGCGGGCTATCAAAACCATCTGCTGTTCCCCGCCGCTCAACTCCTGGAAGCGCCTTCGCGCCAGGCCGCCGATCTCCAATCGTTCCATCACATCATTCACGATTTTGACATCGCGCGGAGCAGCGCTTCCTCCGGGCGAAAAGCTGGCGACCCGGCCCATCATGACGACGTCTCTTACCTCGTAAGGAAACGAGACCTTCGACGACTGCGAGACATAGGCCATGTGCGCCGCTTTTTTTCGTTCCGGCAGGCTCGAGACATCGATGTCGCCGATCGATACGCTGCCGCTGGATGTTTTATTCAAACCCAGAATGCAGCGAAGCAGCGTCGTTTTCCCTGTGCCGTTTGGCCCCAACAGGCAGAGGACTTGCCCGTACTCCAGCTCGAACGATATATCCCTGAGGATCGGACTGTTCTTTTTATATTGAAACCGAACATCCTTTGCCTTGAGCATTACATCCAACTCCTGCGCGCCTGGGAGAGCTGGAAGGCAAAAATCGGAGTGCCCACCAGAGTGCACAGCACGCCGAGCGGCAGCTCCACGCCTCCCGAGTGCCTGATCGAGTTGTCGATCAACAACAGAAAAACGCCCCCAAGCAAAAAAGAAGAAGATGCGATCCGAGAGTATTTCGCGCCCACCATCAATCTGGCGATGTGAGGTATGATAAGCCCGACCCATCCAATGATTCCGCTTATGCTGACGGCAGCCACGGTCATCATCGTGGAGCAGAGGATCACTATCGATTTCACGAACGGCACGTTAATCCCCATCGTCCTCGCCTCGTCCTCCCCTGCCGAAAGAACGTCTATATGGTTTCTGAACCAGAAAAGAAGCGCAAAGGATATCGAGGACGCCGGCAGCATGAGCAGGACATCCGAGTTAGAGGCTCTGCCGAGCCCCCCCATGAGCCAGAACGTAATCGACGGCAGGACATTGTCCGTGTCGGCCAAAGTCTTTACGATAGCCAGGAGCGCCTGGAAAAGGCTTGACGTCACTAAACCCGCGAGGATCAGCACCGTGATCTCCTGCCTGGCATAGAAGTAAGCGATGGCGCATGCCATGCCAACGGCGATGAGCCCGAAGACAAGCGCCGCCGCCTGAATTTGCCACCATTGCCATCTGTACAGCATGGCTACGGCGGCCCCGAAACCCGCGCCTGAAGAGACCCCGAGGATGTCCGGCGAGACCATGGGATTTTTGAAAAGCGCCTGATACGAAGCCCCGGAGAGCGAGAGAGCACCTCCGACCAGAATGGCAAGCAGCACCCGCGGGAGCCGGATTTCCATGACCACAGTTTCTATGTTTTGATCCCAATAATGCTGCGTCTCGTAAAAATTAGAGACGACAATGTCAAACACGGTTTTTGGCGCAATAGGATATCTGCCGACAAGAAACGACAAAAAAAATCCCACAATCAAGACAAACAAGAATAACGAGATTACGAGCCAGAATTTATCCTGAATACCGCGGATTTTCATTACTGCAGCGACGGGCGCTTGATGACGAAACGGTCGGCGGATTTTCCAAAAAAATGATAACCGGAGCCGCCCTCTGCGATCACGTCGAGAATTTCGTCCGGCTTTGTGACGAGTATGCCTCCCAAGACGGTCACTCCGCGCTTGAAAAAAGCCCCAGGCAACATGCTCGCGGTCGGCCCGGTCACTACCACTTCGGCATTTGCTCCGGCCAGGTCGAGCAATCCGGCCAATGTGCCGTTCAACAATGTCGCGCCGGTTATGACGATCAGGTCCGCGAAAGGAATATGTTTTCCGGCGTCCTCAGGAGGCGCGTAAAACTCCATCTCGCGCGGCTTCAAAGTGGAGGGATCCTGTTCAAAGACTTTGAAATCGCAGTTTGCCGCTACGAGGCGTTTCAACATGGGGACAAGCGCGCCTATGACGGCAGTCTTCCGATATCTGCCAACGTCGATTTCGTCAAACGCATCCGCGCCCCTTACGATTTTATACCCTTCTGGCTGCCGCCTGTTCCAGCAGGAGGAGCTCAGTGCGTTGAGCATCGCTATTCCAAGCGCCCGCTTCAGGACATTCCCGCTTCCGATATCGTTCAAATATTCTCGCGCAGACCTCCCCGAAAGCTTTCCCGACAGCGGCATGGCTTTCGCCGAGCTAGGACAACAGACGGCCTCCGGGATCTCCTTGACCGGAGTGAAAGAGACGCCCCCGCTCCCGTCGCTCAGCTTCACTCCTGTAAAAAATAACCCCAGCACAGCTCTTTCAACAGTTATGGCGCCAATATCATTGCCAAGCTGGGTTTCAACTTCGTCAATGGTTTCGTTTAAAATGAGATCGTCGCGGCGATTATTTTCAATCATAGCTTAACAACAAGCTCCTTCAATTCGTAAAAATGATCAGTCGATAGGTTAGAATGAACTTCTGATAGGAGCGAGTGTAACACTAAGATCGATTCAGTGCAACATGATTGCATATTCTTGCGTCGCTCGTCTGTGATAATCTCCTATTTCGAGGTCAAGTCAACACACCCTGAGGTCCAAATAACCCAACAGCCGTCAGTTTTCGCCCGGCAACCTTCTTCCCAAGACCCATTTTTAAACATTTGCGCCGACAGCGTCAAAATTTATCGCAAAAATTTTGATATTCCACGCTTAGATATTATAATCATCCGAGTTAAGCAAAACAGCATGTCCGTTAAGATGATAAAGGGAGGGGGGATGCCATGTAGGCTGGTATTGTTGGGGCATCTCGTTTCATTTAAAATATCCGAAAAACTATGGGAGGCTTAAAAATGAAAAAATTCATGCTGGTCCTTCTTTCCATCGCGATGATCTCCATATTCTCGGCGGCGGCGGGCGCCGCTACTTTTATCAACATAGGCACCGGGTCCACCGGAGGGACTTATTACCCGGTCGGGTCGGCGATGGCATCGATCTGGAACAGGGTCATCCCCGACATGAGAGCGGCCTCTCAGTCGACCGGGGGGACCGCGCAGAACCTTCAGCTGCTGGAGAACGGCGAGGCGGAGGTCGCGTTCACTGACGGGCTCTACTACTTCGCCTACAACGGGCTGCAGTCGTTCGAGGGCAAACCGCAGAAGCACCTCCGCGGCGTGGCGCCGCTCTACCCAGAGCCGATTCAGTTCATGGTGGCCGAGGGGAGCGGGATCACCAGCATCAAGGACCTCAAGGGCAAGAGGGTCGGCATCGGGGCCGTCGCAAGCGGGACGGAGCAGACGGCGAGGGCTCTGCTCAAGGTGGCCGGGATCGACCCGGACAGCGACATCAGGGCTCAGAACCTCGGATTGAGCGAGACGGCGAGCGCCCTTGCCGACAAGAACATCGACGCCGGTTTCATGATGGCGGCCATAGGCTCGTCGGCCCTGGTCGAGGTCACCACGATCGGGACTGGACACCTGATAGCCCTTGAGGACGACCTGATCGCCGCCCTGAACAAGGAGCTGCCCTACTACTCCGAGTTCGTGATCCCGGCCGGCTCCTACAAGGGGCAGGACGAGCCTCTCAAGGTGGCGGCCACGTGGAACACCCTGACGGCCCATGAAAAGCTGGACACCGACCTCGTCTACCAGATGACGAAGGCCCTGTTCGAGAACAAGCAGGACCTCGTGAACGTGGCGGCGAACATGTCGTTCATGGACTCGGCCGCAGTGGACGTCATAAGGATTCCGCTTCACCCCGGCGCCGAGAAATATTACAAAGAGATAGGCGCGATAAAGTAGCATGGTCCCGGACGACGGCGGCAGGGACGATCTCGTCGGCCAGGTCTCGATGGATGAGGCCGAGGTCGCGTCTCTCGTCGAGAAGTACGACGCCGAGAGCAGGTTCCGGCGGCTGTCCGGGTGGCAGGGACGTTTCATAACCGCGTGGCTTTGCGCCATGACGCTGTTTCACCTGTACTCGGCGGGGATCGCCACCATGCCGGTGGTGATCCAGCGGTCCGTCCACCTCACGTTCGCGATCGTTGCCGTGTTCATACTGTACCCCGCCGCGAGGCGCTGCGGCAAGACTTCGGCCCCGTGGTACGACTGGCTGCTCGCCCTGGCAGGGGGCTTAGTTATAGGGTATATAGTGGTATTTTTCAACGAGATCGCGAGGAGGGGGGCGGCCCCCCTTCCCCGCGAAATATGGCTCGGCGTCGCCGCCATAGTCCTGGTCGTTGAGGGAGGCCGCCGCGTGGTGGGCAACGTCCTGCCGTGCCTTGCCATGCTCTTCCTCGCCTACTGCTACTTCGGCAACCTGACGCCCGGCATGTTCCAGATCCGGGGCTACAGCGTGAGCCGGATAATCCAGCACATGTACCTCACCCCGGAGGGCATCTTCGGGGTGGCGCTCGGAGTGTCGTCGACGTTCGTCATAGTGTTCATAATATTCGGGGCGTTTCTCTCGGAGAGCGGGGGGGCGAGATTTTTTAACGAGCTCGCCCTGGCGCTGGCGGGCGGCAAGCCCGGGGGGCCCGCTAAGGTCGCCGTCGTCGCCTCGGGGCTGCTCGGCACCATCAACGGCTCGTCCGTCGCAAACGTGGCCACGACCGGAACATTTACGATACCGCTCATGAAAAGAGTGGGGTATGCCCCGTACTACGCGGGGGCGGTCGAGGCGTGCGCCTCCACGGGAGGGCAGCTCATGCCCCCCATAATGGGGGCCGGGGCCTTCATCATGAGCGAATTTCTTGGAATGCCGTACCTGACGATCGCCGCCGCCGCGATCATACCGGCCCTGCTCTATTACACCGCGATATTCATGAACGTGCACATCAGGGCGATGAAATCCGGCCTGAGGGGGCTGCCCCGCGAGCAGCTACCCCTCGTGACGGAGGTGCTGAAGCGCGACGGACATCTTCTTCTTCCCATAATAATAATAATAGCCACGCTCCTGATGAAGTACACCCCGCTTAGGGCCGGATTCACCGGGATCGTATCCGTGCTGGTGTTCAGCACCCTCAGGCGGCACACGAGGATGACCCCCATGAAGATCGTCAACGCCTTGGCCGAGGGCTCCCGAGGGGCGCTCGGCGTGGCAATGGCCTGCGCGCTCGTCGGCTTCGTCGTCGGGACGTCGTCCCTTACGTCGCTCGGGCTTACGATATCGAACAACATAATCGACATCTCGGGAAACAACCTCCTCCTGACCCTGATCATGTCAATGGTGGCATGTCTCGTGCTCGGGATGGGGCTCCCCACGACGGCAAACTACATAGTCTGCAGCACGATAATCGCCCCGGCCCTCATCGGGATGAAGGTGATGCCGCTCTCGGCCCACCTGTTCGTGTTCTACTTCGGGATAATGGCCGACCTCACCCCTCCCGTGTGCCTGGCTGCGTTCACTGGGGCGGGAATCGCCGGAGCGAGCCCGGCTAAGACCGGCATCACGGCAACCCGCATAGCCCTGTCGTCCTATATGCTTCCCTATGTTTTCGTGTATAATCCGATGCTGTTGCTGCAGAACGCGGAGCCGATGGAGCTCACGATTCTGGTCGTGTCCGCCCTCATAGGGGTCACGTCCCTCGCCTCGGCGCTGGAGGGCTGGTCGTACAGGAACCTCAGGGCGTGGGAGAGGGTTGCGACAGGGTGCGCCGCGATTGCAGCGATTCACCACAGCGTACTGCTGAGCGTCGGCTGCTCTCTGCTGTTGCTGGGCGCTCTCGTATACTTTAAAAAAACTGCCGCCTCGACCGCGGCGTCATTGACATAAAAACGAAAGTGGTGTCCCCTTTGGCAAAAAACCGCGTTAAAGCACAGACCGGTCATGACAGGTCCCCAATGGAGGGACATTCGGAAAATCGCGAGTTGCCGTCCTCGGGCGCAAAACCCGTCACCTCGGCCGGCCTTGCCGTGACATCATTTGTCTGCGGGGCCTGCGTCATGATCCTGGAGATGGCCGGCTCCCGCGTCATGGCCCCGTACATGGGCGCATCGCTCGTCGTCTGGACCTCGCTCATCGGGATCATAATGGCGAGCCTGGCCTCCGGCTACTGGCTCGGCGGGGTCGTCTCGGACAAATTCCCACATCAGGACGCCTTAGCGCGCGTCATATTCCGCGCCTCCCTGACGACGACGGCAATAGCCCTGATCGCGAACCCCCTGCTCGAGCTGATATCCTCCAACATCCCGAATATATATTTAGGCTCGGTGATAGCTGCCCTCTGCCTCTTCGCCGCGCCGAGCGTCATCCTGGGCATGGTCTCCCCGTTCGTTGTGAGGCTCGCCATCGAAAACCTGGGCTCCGCCGGCGCCACGGTCGGGCGCTTCTCCTCCCTCTCGTCCGCAGGGAGCATCCTGGGGACCTTCCTTGGCGGGTTCGTCCTCATCTCGTTTCTGTCGTCGCGGACAATCCTGTTCCTGACAGCGGCAGCCCTGGCCCTCGTCGCCGTTTCGATGCACGGGCC
>JAISRP010000013.1 GCA_031273585.1 Synergistaceae bacterium | reverse complement strand
TCCTCGTTCCAGCCGGTGATCACTCGGTAGTAGCCGGACAGTTGTCTGTCGAGCTCAGGGTCTCCGGTGTCGTTGTACATCGCTCCCCCGGTGATTGAGAGCAGCTTCTCCGTCGAGGCGATTACCGTTATGTCCTCCCTTTTGAGGGGGCGGAGGATATCGGGGCCTATCTGCTGGTTTCCTCGTCCGAAGAGGCAGCCCTGCCCGCCTATCGCTGTTACTATGACATTGTATCGGTTGCCGTGCAGTATTTTTTTCAGGCCGTCGTAGCTCGCGTCCGGCGAGACGACCCGTTTGTTCAGGAGGACGTCCACTCCAAGCAGGGTCTTGCCGAGCCCCAGCAGGTCGAATATGTACTTCGTGGATGTCCCGGGGCCGACGACGTAGAATATGCCGTCCTCCATGTTCCCTGCAATTCGTTCGGCAGCGCCCCGCAGGGCGTCGCCGCGCTCGCAGCCGGACGCCTTGGGGCCCTGCAGGTACTCTGCCGCGTATGGAACGGTCATGTATCCGTACAGGGCGGCTGATACCCTTCCCTCCCTGAACGACTTTTCGTCTATGTCCATTACCTCGGCGGGTCTGTATGAGATGTTTTTTCCCCCGATCAGCATCGAGACGAGCAGAGCTGCGTCCGCCGGCGTCCTGGCGAACACCGCCGAGTGCATCTTCACCCCGGACGGGACGCCCACGACCGGGATGGCGTCTCTCACGACCGCGCAGATGTCCCGTGCCGTGCCGTCGCCGCCCAGGAATACGAGGCAGTCCACGGCTGCGTCCAGCATCCTGCTCGCGGCGTCGGCCGTGTCGGAGGCGGAGCTGATGATTGCCGCAGGCTCGCCAGCGAGCTCGAACTGAAACCCTGCCGCCCTGAGGCAGGTCGCGCCCATGTCTCCGCCGTAGGTGACGATATGGGCGCGCTCCATGTGGGCGGACAGCACGTTCAGGAAAGTGGCGGCCCGGACTGGGGCGGGCCCTTCCACGCCGGACATGATTGCCCGCTCCCGGACCTCGTCCCCGTCGCTGCCCTTGAGCGCCAGGCGTCCGCCGATTCCTGCGTACGGGTTGACGATGAATCCGATTTTGGCCATGGCCCCTTCCCCTAGGGCGTTCATCAGGCCGGCCGATCCCCTCCTACGGGCGCAGGATGACCTTGACGGCCTCCCGCCTCTGGATGACCTCCCAGGCGCTCTCCATGTCCCTCAGTGCAAAATGGTGAGTTATGACTGGTCCGACGCGCACCCTGCCGTCCTCGACCAGGTCGAGGCACTCGCTGAACTCGTTTCTCGTGTAGCAGATCGTGCCGTAGACCGATATCTCGCTCCTCGTGACGCGCCCCAGGTTCACCTCGACCGGGTGGTGGAACAGCCCCGTCACCGCAAACGTGCCGCGTTTTTTTACGATCGCTAAGGCGCTCTCGACGACCGATGGCGCTCCGGTGCAGTCCTGCACGAAGTCCGCCATCGCGCCGCCCGTTATCTCCGATACCCTGCCAGCCACGTCGCATGCCGACGAGTCGATAGCGTAGTCCGCGCCGAGCTCGAGCGCCCTCGACAGCCTGTCCGCGTCGTCCCCTGTGCCTATGCTTATGACGCATCTTGCGCCGCGCAGCTTCGCCAACTGCACGGCGTACAGGCCGATGGGGCCGGGGCCGAAGATCGCGACCGTATCCTTAGTCGTTATCCCGCTCGCCCTGATCGTCCGGTAGGCGGAGGCGACCGGGTCGATGGACGCGCCCTGGTCGTAGCTCGTCCCGTCCTTTAATTTCAGCACGGTCTTGGCCGGCGCCCGGACGTACTCGGCGAACGCCCCGTCGACGTGGATGCCGGTCTCGACCAGGTTGTCGCACAGGCACTCGCTGCCCTCCACGCAGTATCGGCAGCTGCCGCAGCCTATCACGAGGCAGGACGTGACCCTGTCCCCCTCCTTGAAGCCCCTCACCCTCGACCCGACCCCGGCTACGTCGCCCGCGAACTCGTGCCCAGGGATCATCGGCCAGGGGATCACCCTCGTCCCCGCGAGTATCGGGATGTCCGTGCCGCAGATCCCAACCGACCGGGCCCTTATGAGGACGTCATCCTCCCGCACCTCCGGCATGGGCACGTCCTTGACCGCAAACCCCGGACCTTCGTGCTCCTTTACGACAGCCAACATTTTCTTTGCCACCTTCAACTCAAAATTTCAGTCATAATACCCAACCCCACGGTCCTCCGCCACGCGGGTTTGGGTTATAATACTCCCATTGTTCCCGTCTCGGGCAGTGTGCTTCCGCCGTCGATCAGGAACTCGGCGCCTGTGATGTAGGCGGCCTCGTCGGAGGCTAAGAAGGCGGCGAGGTAACCTATCTCCCTTGGGTCTCCGAAGCGGCCCAGCGGGATGCCCGATGCGATTCCGTCCAGGACACGCTGGGGGTTGCCGGGGTCCGTCTCGTGTGCGCTGTGTCTCACCATAGGGGTGAGGAAGTAGCCTGGGAGTATCGCGTTGGACGTGATGCCGTACTTGGCTGTGTCCATCGCTATCGCCTTCGTGAAGCCCAGGATTCCGGCCTTGCTGATGGCGTATCCCATCATGCCGGGATCGACCACGCGAGGGCCCGTGACGGAGGACATGTTTATTATGCGTCCGCGCCGTCTTTCCATCATGTGCCCGATGAACGCCTTCGTGCAGTTCCAGCAGCCGACCACGTTCACCCGCCAGTGCAGATCGCGGAGCGAGTCGTCCATGTCGCCGACCCGTATCATCCTGGCTATTCCGGCGTTGTTCACGAGGATGTCGAGCCGTCCGAACCTCGACATCACGTCCTCGGCAACGGCCCTGACGCTCTCATAGTCGCCGACGTCCACCCGATAGGCGCAGGCCCCAAGCCCT
>JAISRP010000324.1 GCA_031273585.1 Synergistaceae bacterium | reverse complement strand
GATTCCCTTTATCACCCCATAAGCCCGCCCTCCATCCCCATCGTGACATCGCTGAACAGCTCCGCAGCGATGCCGCCCTCGTTGTTCTTTGTGACCGCCACCACATCTATCCGCCACGCCCCGCTGAAGGCGATTCTGCCGACGTACTCGCGCGCCGATTTAATTATGCGCCTTATCTTCATCGGACCGACTGTTGTTTCTGCTGGTGATATGCGGCCTATTTTACGGGTTCTCACTTCAATTATGACGAGTTCGTCCCCATCCATTGCGACAATATCAAGTTCACCCCGCCCCACGCGCACGTTGCGGCCGATTATCGTCCACCCGAGCCCCTCTACGAAGTTCGCCGCGAAGTCCTCCCCGGCCGCGCCGAATTCCAGGTGGTTCAACGCCCCGGTCTCCCCTTATCCAGGTTGTATAAAAAAGCGAGGATTTTTGCTACTGACTGATAGAGTTCCGTCGGGATCTCGTCCCCCAGTTCGAGCACGAGGAGCGCGCTCACCAGGGCCGCGTCCTCCACTACTGGGATCTCCGCCTCCATCGCCGTCTCGATGATCTTCTCAGCCATGAGGTTTTCGCCCTTGGCTATGACCCTGGGGGCGCGGTCCGCTCCGATTTCGTACTTTAGGGCAGCCGCCTTGGTCGCCCTAGTGTTTTTTTTCGAGCCGTTCGGCGCGCCGCCCACGATCACGCCTCCAGATCCAGACCCTGCCTCGCGGCCGCGTCCGAATCGCCGTGGCGGAATACCCCGACCCCGAGGTACTGCAATACAATCGGCACCTCCGACAGGTCCTCCCTCAACTCGTAAAGGTTGTCCTGCACCACGTCCAGCTTCGACTCATCCTTCAATCTGAGGTTTACCGAGAGGCCCCTTCCGTTCGTCATCACGTCTCCGAATATCTCCCCGAGCGAATCGCCCTCCATCTCGAATGCCAGCCACCACACCCGGCGGCCGCTCAGCTCCTCGGTCGATATTGACACCCGGGCCATCGTGCCTCCGTCGGCGGAGTCCTCCCCGGCAGGCCACCACGCGGGAGCGAGAAGCATCGAAGGGTCGAGCCCCCTGCGCGCGGGCTTCCCGGCCAGGGCATGGGCCTGCAGGAACCTTTTCACCTCGTCGTCGCCGCCCCTTATCGCGTCAAGCAGCTCCCGCGGCGAGCCGTACTTCCTCTCGTGCAGCCTGTCGCGGATCTTCTTCCAGATGAGAAACGCGTGTCCCGGCAATAACTCCATGTACCACGAGAGCAGCGCGATGTTGCTCTCCGTCATTGCGGCCCCCCTGGCCCAGAGTTCGACCATGGCGCCGAGTTTGGAGGGATCCCCTCCGTTTTGCATCCACTGTTGGCGCAGACCCCATATGACCTCGTCCTTCACGGACAATCCGCGCGAGAGCAGGGCGAACGCGATCTGCTGATCGCGGCCGGAGAACTTCGAGAGCACGGCCATATCGGACTGCTGAAGCCTGAGCATCGGCGGCGCCGTAGAGGCGTCCCACACGGCCCGGAACCTCTGTCCGATAAACAGCGGTATGGTCGATCTCGCAAATAGCGTCTGCGAGCCGATCCGCACCAGGTACGCCTCGCCCTCCTTGCCGGTGACTAAGCCGTCCACCACCGCTCCGTCCGGTATCTGCGGCCCCTGCTGCTGAGGCGCGCCGGGCCTTCCCGCGACCTGTCCCTCCGGCGGCCTGATCGTGGCGGCGTTCGGGTTGTTCGCGTTTATCATGCCTCCTGATAAGCCGCCTACTGTCGCCATTGCGCTTCACCTCCGTACCGCGGGCCGCCGCTCACGACTCGGCGCAATCAGCCCCGCCCGCGGGGCGAGGCCCTTTCTTATTGTATCCCCCATATGTGAGGCGGTGTACGGGGGACGGGCCCAGCATATCGAGCGCGGACCTGTGCGCCCTGGTGGGATATCCCTTGTGCTCGTCGAACCCGTAGCCGGGGTAGATCTTGTGAAGGCGCCGCATGACCCTGTCCCTCAGCACTTTGGCGACTATCGACGCCGCCATCACCGACGGTACTTTGGAGTCGGCCTTTACTATGGCGATCTGTCTGCCGCAGTCGATATCGGGGATCGGAATATTCCCGTCCACTACTACAATATCGGGCCGGCATCCGAGCGACATGACGGCTCTCCTCATGGCCCAAAGCGTCGCGCGGAGTATGTTCGTCTCGTCGATCCGCCTGTGAGAGGCGGCCTGCGCCGCCCAGAGGACCCCTAGTTCGCCGATCCGGGCGAACAGCCTCTCCCTGGAGCGCTCCGAGACTCTCTTGGAGTCGTTTAGGCCCTCGGAGAGCAGGACACGAAACTGCGGCGGCGTGAGGACGACAGCCGCCGTCATAACCGGCCCGGCAATCGGGCCGCGCCCGGCCTCATCTACCCCCGCGATCGTCACGGCAGTTCGTCCCACGGCAGCGGGGACCCGGGCCGCTCGATGCTCAGCCTCCCCAGTTTACCGCTGCCCAGCGATTCGATGAAGGTCTTCCCCGAGGCCTCGAGGTCGACCACTCCCCCTTGAAGCAGCCGTCCGAGCCTTCTGCCGACGGCATCGAGGACCTCGGAGGGCTGCCCCGAAACGTCGATCCCCCATGCCGCGGCTGCGATCGAGATCAGTTCGTGCCGCTGCAAAAATTCGATGCACTCGCAGGCGTGGTTCACCCATGAGCCGATGACCTGCCCCTTTGTGGACAGGAGCCACGACAGCATCCTGTGCGCGCGCACGTCCGAGTGCGGGTCGAGGATCCCCGGCGTGTCCACGACGAGGCACCCCTGTCCCCTAAACCACGAGACGCCCCTCGTGACGCCCGGAATGCCCCCAACAGCGGCGGCCCTGCGCCCGACGAGGCGATTTAAAACCGTGGACTTTCCGACGTTCGGCGTGCCCGCCACGGCAAGCCGCACCTCGCGATACCCCCGGTTCGACGAGGACGACGGGCGAAGCCCCTCTATCGCCCTTCTCAGAGACTGAGGAATTCCGCTCCT
>JAISRP010000349.1 GCA_031273585.1 Synergistaceae bacterium | reverse complement strand
CTGGGCGAGATGAACCCCGAACAGCTCTGGGAGACAACAATGGACCCGGAAAACCGGGTGATACTGAAGGTGAGGGTGGACGACGCCATCCTGACGGACGAGCTCTTCGGCATACTGATGGGCGACGCGGTCGAGCCGCGGCGCGAATTTATAGAAAACCACGCGAGGGAGGTCCGCAACCTCGACATATAGACAGGACCTTGGGGCTCCCCCCCAAACCCCCCCAGGGGGCCACCTCCCAGGACCCCATTAGCTTTTTTTGTTTTTAGCCCAGCGGGGGGGAAACAAAAAAACAGACGGGGGTCCGGGGGACTGGTCCCCCGGCGGGTGCGGGCGGAGCCCGCGGTCTTGCCGGCGTGCGCCGGCGGGATCGCAAAATTTACGCCGCGCGGCGCGCGGGATGGAGGACGAGAGGCGGCATGAAGTTCACGCGAGAGGAATCTATCGAATTTTTCAGGGAGCACAACAAGGATGAGATGTACATGAGGCACGCCCTTGCGGTGGAGTCCGCCATGAGGCACTTTGCCAAGCTGTACGGCGAGGATGAGGAGCTGTGGGGACGGGTCGGGCTTCTGCACGACATCGACTGGGAGACGACTCAGTCCGTGGAGGCGGGGCACCCCGTCAAGGGCGGCGAGATGCTG
The DNA here is from genome assembly GCA_031273585.1 of Synergistaceae bacterium. GTDB lineage: Bacteria > Synergistota > Synergistia > Synergistales > Synergistaceae > JAIRWR01. Next base: position 7,240 of record JAISRP010000349.1, on the reverse strand, counting down.
CGCGAGAGGGGATACGACGAGGATTTCGTCCGGGCTGTGCTGGCTCACGGCTGGGAGTTCTCGGGGGTCGAGCCGCGGAGCCGCATGGAGAAGACGCTTTATACCATCGACGAGCTGACGGGGTTCGTGACGGCCGTGGCGCTGGTCAGGCCTGGAAAATCCCTCCGGGACCTCGAGGCGAGGTCCGTCAAAAAAAAGTGGAAGGACAAGGCCTTCGCCAGGGGCGTGAACCGCGAGGTCATAGAGCGCGGGGCGTCGATCATGGGCGAGCCGCTCGATTTTCTGATAGAGAACACGATCGCCGGGCTCAAGCCCGTGGAGAGGGAGATAGGGCTCGGGGCGGACTGATCCGCCGCGCCTGCTCTGCGTAAAATACTCAAGAAAGTGAATCTTTCCGCCGGATACGTTGTACTGCTGATGTCTTGAAACATTATTATAGTCATGATTGCGTAAGTTTCGAGACTTTTTCAAACCAGGCTTCGGGCTTTTTCGCGCTCGATTGACAATCTATCTGGGAGGAGTTGTTTCCATGTCCATCAACTTAATACTTGCGGACGATCATCCGCTGACGCGCGCTGGTCTGATGGCTTATCTCGCCAAGGAACAGGAGTTCAACGTCGTTGGGGAGTTCGCGGACGGCGAGTCCGCGTGGAACGGCGTCAGGGAGCTCAAGCCGCAGGTCGCTCTGCTCGATATACGCATGCCTGGGCTGGACGGGGTTACGATAACTCGCAAGATCAAGGAGGAGGGGCTTCCGGTGGTGGCCCTGATGCTGACGAGCTATGACGCCCAGCAGTACGTCCTGTCCTCCCTCCGGGCCGGAGCGAGGGGATATGTGCTGAAATCCTCGACGGCCGAGACCCTCTCCCGGGCCATCCGCATAGTGGCTCGCGGCGGGCTTTACCTCGACAGCGAGGTGGCAAACACCGTCGAGGAGGGGGAGAACATGTCGCCGGAGCCGATATCGGCCCGCGAGCGCGAGGTGCTGCTCCTTGCGGCAAAAGGACTCTCCGGCAAGGAGATAGCGGCCCAGTTGTACATCAGCGAACGGACCGTCCAGACGCACCTGGCGTCCATATACGACAAGCTCGGCGCGCGCAACAAGACGGAGTCGATGCTGCTTGCGCTCAAATACGGCGTGGTGATGCTGGAGGAGCTGCTGGAATAGCATCCCGCAACTAGGCTGCGAATCCCAATCAGGCGCGTTGCCGTCCGGATTCGGTCCGACTGCAAATCGGTATCAGAGGGGTGCGCGGATGAGACGAAGGAGTCGCATGTTTTTTCTTGCCCTGTCAATATTCCTGCCGCCGTTTGGAATAATGCTGCTCGCGGCTACTGACCTCGTTTACTCTCAGATGAGCGTCAAAAATCTGGCGCGGTCATACGTGGAGAGCTTCACCGAGTACATCGCGCACACCATCGACATGAGGGGATCGGACCCCACGCGCATAGAGATACCACCATACGAGAATTACAACCTGAGTCTGGGGCTGTACACCTACCTCGGGCTCGGGGGGAGGCCGGGCCTTCTCTCCGTGATCGACAGGGACGGCGTTCCCATATACGGCTCCGAGGGGCTCAGCAGGCTATTCCTGTCCTCGGGCGAGAATTTCCCCATGGGCAGCGCAAAGGAGATTTACGACGAAAACGGCGAGATGTTCACCGTCGCGGTATACCCCTCCGGGCATGGAGATCTTTCGGTGATAGGCGCGGTATCATGGAGGGATCTCCCCGGCTTCACCACGAGGGCCCTCTACCTCTGGCCCATACTGATGGGCAGCGCCGGCCTGTGGAGCGCCCTGTCCATCTGGAACCTCTGGCAGAAGGTGATAGTCCCGCTGAGAAACCTCGAACACGAGATCTCCTCGCTGGAGTGGGGGGAGGAGGTTCCGGCGGAGCGTCCCTTCGACGCGATCAGCGAGCTCCAGAAGCTCAGGCTCACCTTCACCAGGGTGGCTCACGAGGCGATAAGCAGGGTCTCGATCATCAGGAGCTGCATGAGCGACATGGTTGGAGTGCAGGAGGCCGAGCGCACCAAGATCTCGAGGGACATACACGACGGGCCGCTGCAGGACGTTACCGCTCTGATCCAGCGGATACACCTTGCGAGACTCCCCAGCAACGACGCGGATGACACGAAGCGCGAGCTCGACCTCGCGGAGAATATAGCGCAGGCCACGGTAAAGGAGATGCGCGGGCTGTGCGATTTTCTGAACCCGCCGTGGCTCGAGCTCGGGCTCGATCAGGCGTTGACGGAGCTGACGGAGCGGCAGTCGGTTCAGTACGGCGTCCGCATATTCCTGGACGTCGACGAGGGGCTGGAGCTCTCCGAGTCCGTCACGCTGGCGTTCTTCAGGGTCGTGCAGGAGGCGGTGACGAACTCCGTGCGCCACGGCGAGGCCAAAAACATCTGGGTCGACGTCAAGCGCGACGAGAACGGCATAGAGCTCTGCGTCCAGGACGACGGGCACGGCTTCGACATGGCCGAGGGCGGAACGGCCGGGCTCAGAGTCGAGGGACACAGGGGGCTCTCCAACATGGAGGAGAGGATGATGCTGGCCGGAGGCCGGCTCAAGATAATCTCGTACCCAGGGGAGGGCACCTGCATCAGGGGGCTCATCCCATAAAAACACGGCATGCCCGAACCGTCGGGGCAGGACCGTGGGCGCCGCCCACGCCCGCCGGGGGACCAGTCCCCCGGACCCCCGTTTTAATATTAATCGCCCCTTCCTGGAAGATCTCTCCACAATATCTCCACATTGACGGGTTAGGATATCCGCGCTGGAACTTATTCGGATATCGACTTCTGAGGAATGGGGAGTGTTGCATGGCACAGAAGAAATTGAGGACGGAGGTACTGCGGATAGGCGGAATGACCTGCGCCGGCTGTGAGAACAGGATCGAGCGCGGGCTCAAAAAGCTCGAGGGGGTGTCGGAGGTCAGGGCGTCCTACGGCCTCGGGACCGCAAGCGTCGTCTTCGACGGGTCGGTGACGAGCCTGGGGAAGATCACCAGCGCGATCGAGGGGCTCGATTACGAGGTCCTTGGCGTCGGCTCGCCCGGGGGTGACGATTCCGACCCGAGAAGCCTCATAGGGGCGGTTCTCATAGTTTTTGCGCTCTACGTGTTCCTCAACCACAGCGGCGGCGGCGGTCTGCTGGCGGGGATCACCGGATTTTTCCCCCAGGCCGAGAGGGGCATGGGGTATGGGATGCTCTTCGTCGTCGGATTGCTCACCTCCATGCACTGCGTCGCCATGTGCGGCGGCATAAACCTCTCTCAGTGCCTCGGCGGGTGCGAGATCGGTTCCTGCGGCACAAAACCCCTCTCGTCCAGTCTCAGGCCAAGTCTGCTCTACAACGGCGGCAGGATCGTCTCCTACACGATAGTGGGCGGCATCGTCGGCGCGTTGGGCTCAGTGGTCAGCTTCTCCGGCGGCACGAAGGGGATCGTCCAGATAGCGGCCGGCGTGTTCATGGTGGTAATAGGGGTGAACATGCTGGGCGCGTTTTCGTTTCTCCGGGGGCTCGCCCCGAGGATGCCGCGATTTATCACTAACAGGGTCGAGGGGTGGAAGAGCGGCAGGGGGCCTCTGTACGTCGGGCTCCTCAACGGACTCATGCCATGCGGCCCGCTGCAGGCCATGCAGCTCTACGCCCTATCCACCGGCAGCCCGCTCGAGGGCGCCCTGTCCATGTTCGTCTTCAGCCTCGGCACCGCCCCCCTGATGTTCGCCCTCGGCGCGTTCGGCGCCATGATGAGCAAGCGCTTCTCGGGCGTCGTCACGAGGGTCGGGGCGGCGCTCGTCATAGTTATGGGAGTCGCCATGTTCAACAACGGGGCGAGCCTCTCGGGATTCGGGGACAGCGTGGCGTCGGCGGCGGCCGGGCCCGAGGTATCGCTGCAGGGCGTGGCCTCCGGCGGCGAGTCCACGGGGGAGGTTCAGACGGTCACGACCCAAGTCTCCAGATACGGCTATCAGCCCATCACTGTGAAGGCGGGAGTCCCGGTCAGATGGACGATCAAGGCCCCGCAGGGGAGCATCAACGGCTGCAACAACGCCATTGTAATCCCGGCGTTCAGGATAGAGAAGAGGCTAGCCGTGGGGGACAACGTGATCGAGTTCACGCCCCTCAAGGCCGGCGTGTACAGGTACTCGTGCTGGATGGGGATGATCAGGAGCACGATAACGGTCACGGACGGCGACGTCCCGGCGCCCAACGCGTCAATAGGCGGCGGGTCCGGAGCAGCCGAGGCCGCGGAGGAACCGGGCGAATACGGCTACGACCTGGACGAGCCGCCCTCCGGGGGAGGATGTTCTGCGATGGGGCAGTCATACCCCGACGAGGGAGGGTTCTCCGAGGATGAGCCGTCGCGGCCCTCGTACGGCGGAACCGGGCGGCGCGGCAGGGCCGGCTGCTGCTCGAGATTTTGATGGGGAGGAGTAAAAAATGAGCAGAGAGACGCTCACTATCAGCGGTATGACGTGCGCGGCCTGCGCCAAGAGGATCGAGCGGGTCGTCGGAAAGTTGAACGGAGTTGCAAACGCCTCGGTCAATTACGCGACCGAGAGGCTGACGATAGAGTTCGACGAGGACGGCTCTCTATCGAGGCTATACAGGACAGGGTGACTGACATAGGGTACGGCGTCGTCGGGGAGACCGCGAGGAACGAGGTCGGCATTCCCATCGGCGGCATGACGTGCGCCGCCTGCGCGAGCCGCATAGAGAAGGTCCTGGGCAGGCTGGACGGCGTGCAGACGGCGTCGGTCAACTTCGCGACCGAGAGGGCGACCGTGGCCTACGATCCCGGGAGGGTCAAGCTGTCGCAGATACGCGAGGCGATAGAGAAAGCGGGCTACAGGGCTCTCGAGATGGAGAGGAAGGGAGCGGTCGACGAGGACAGGCTCCGCAAGGAGGCCGAGATCAGGTCCCTCTGGCGGCGCTTTGCCGTTGCCGCGGTGTTCGGCGTTCCGCTGCTGTACCTTGCCATGGGTTCGATGGTGTGGTGGCTGCCCTTCCCGATCCCGAGCCTGCTGCGGCCCATGCAGTATCCTCTCAACTACGCGATAGTCCAGATAATACTCACGGCCCCGATTATCTTCGTGGGGCGCAGGTTCTACACGGTCGGCTTCAAGGCGTTCGTTCAGGGGAGCCCCAACATGGACTCGCTCATAGCCATAGGGACGTCCGCCGCCGTGATATACAGCCTCTACTCCACGTACCAGGTCACGATCGGCAACTTCGGCGCGGTCGAGGGCATGTACTTCGAGTCGGCCGGGGTGATCATAGCCCTGATACTCCTCGGCAAGTCCCTCGAGGCCGTGTCGAAGGGCAAGACGTCGGAGGCCATAAAAAAACTCATGGGGCTCGCCCCCAAGACCGCGACGATAATTCAGGACGGCCGCGAGCTCGAGATCCCAATCGACGAGGTCGAGCCCGGGAACGTGATCTTAGTCCGCCCCGGCGAGAAGATCCCGGTGGACGGCACGATAGTCGAGGGTCACTCGGCCATAGACGAGTCCATGCTCACCGGCGAGAGTATGCCGATCGATAAGAACGCCGGGGACAAGGTCTACGCCGCCACGATGAACAAGAACGGCATGATCCGCTTCGAGGCGACGAAGGTCGGCAGCGACACCGCCCTGGCCCAGATCATAAAGCTCGTGGAGGACGCCCAGGGCTCGAAGGCCCCAATAGCCCAGATGGCGGACATAGTGGCCGGATACTTCGTCCCGGTGGTCTGCGTGATAGCCGTGATCGCGGCCGGCGCGTGGTACGTCGGCACCTGGGATGTTCGGTTCTCGCTAACCATCTTCATATCCATACTTATAATAGCCTGCCCATGCGCCCTCGGGCTCGCCACCCCTACGGCCATAATGGTCGGCACCGGCAAGGGCGCGGAGTACGGGATACTCTTCAAGGGCGGAGAGGCGCTCGAGACGGCTCACAAGGTGGACACGATAGTGTTCGACAAGACCGGGACGATAACGGAGGGCCACCCGGAGGTGACGGACATAGTCGCCTCGGATGGCGTTGACGCAAACCGCCTGCTGCAGATAGCCGCCTCGGCCGAGAAGGGGTCGGAGCACCCCCTGGGCGAGGCCATAGTGAGGGGGGCCGAAGCCCGCGGGCTCGCCCTCCTGAAGGTCGAGAACTTCCGGGCGCTGATCGGACTCGGCATCGAGGCGACCGTGGACGGCGTCAGCGTGTGCGCCGGAAACCGCAAGCTAATGACGGAGCGCGGCATCCCATTGGGCCCGCTCGAGGGCGAGTCCGACCGGCTGGCCGAGGAGGGCAACACCCCGATGTACATCGTGATGGACGGCGTTCTCTCCGGAATCGTGGCCGTGGCCGACGTCGTCAAGAACAGCAGCGCCGAGGCCATAAAGGTCCTGCGAGGCATGGGGGTCACGGTCGCCATGATAACCGGCGACAACGTCAAGACCGCCGGCGCGATAGCGCGTCAGGTGGGCATCGACAGGGTGCTGGCCGAGGTTCTGCCGCAGGACAAGTCCGACGAGGTAAAGAAGCTCCAGGCCGAGGGGCGCAGGGTGGCGATGGTTGGAGACGGCATAAACGACGCGCCGGCCCTCGTCCAGGCCGACATAGGGATATCGATAGGCTCCGGCGCCGACATAGCGATGGAGTCCGCGGACATAGTCCTGATGAGGAGCGACCTCATGGACGTGCCGACCGCCATCAGGCTGAGCAGGAGCACCATCCGCAACATAAAGCAGAACCTCTTCTGGGCCTTCGCGTACAACACCGCCGGCATCCCGATCGCGGCCGGCTTACTGCACCTGCTCTTCAACGGTCCGCTCCTCGACCCGATCCTGGCAGCCGCCGCCATGTCGCTCAGCTCCGTGTCCGTGCTGTCGAACGCGCTCCGGCTCAGACGCTTCAAGCCGGGTCGGGGATAGCCCGAACCCGCGGGAAAGACAGACCTTGGGGCGCCGCCCCAAACCCCGCCAGGGAGCCAGCTCCCTGGACCCTATTCACTTTTTTTTGATTTTCGCCCGCAGGGCGAAAATCAAAAAAAAGAAAATGGGAGTCCGGGGGACTGGTCCCCCGGCGGGTGTGGGCGGAGCCCGCGATTTTTGCGCCCCGGCCTTGACTCCCGGCGCATCGGGGCATAATATTGGCCCCATAGTGCGGCGTCTGTGAAGCTGCCGCCAGCGACGGGCAGGGGATGAAAAAATAAACGCGGAGCGGGCCTTGAATAAAATATTGACGCCAAA